>JAAFHB010000116.1 GCA_010906965.1 Mariniphaga sp.
GAAAATCGCTTGACCCAAAAAAGGCAAAAACACCCTGAGTATTAACCAATAAAAAAGCTGCTCCAATCTGGAACAGCTTTTTTAATATCTATCAATTAAGTGATTATTTTTTCTTCTGCGGTGCATTCCGTTGTTTGGCCATCTCTTCGAGCCTTGCTGTAAATTTCGATTTTACAACCGGCATCTTTTGTTTAGCCTTCAACTGTGCATGGATTGCATCCTCATTTATCAGCCTCTTAAATATCCACATCTGAACAAATGTAAAGACCAGTGATAAGAAGTAATACAAGCTTAATCCCGAAGCATAGCTGTTGAAGATAAACAGGAACATTACCGGCATCAGGTACATCATTGTTTTCATACCTGGCATCTGCTGCGTTCCTGCGGCACTCATTTCGTTGTTATACTTCACATACAGAATATTGGTAATGGTCATCAATAAGCAGAAAAGGCTCACATGACTTCCATAATAAGGGATTTTAAAAGGAAGAGTAAGGATCGAGTCATACGATGAAAGGTCATGCGCCCAAAGGAAACTTTCCTGTCTCAATTCGATAGAGATCGGGAAGAAATAGAACATCGAGACAAGTATTGGCATCTGAAAAAGCATTGGCAAACACCCTCCCATTGGATTGACCCCCGCTTTTTTATAGAGTGCCATCGTTGCCTGTTGCGACTCCATCTTTTTGTCTTCACCAAATTTTTTCTGAATCTCCTCAATTTCAGGTTTCAGCAACCTCATTTTTGCCTGCGAGATGTACGATTTGTAAGTGAACGGTGCGATAATCAGCTTCACGTAGATCGTCAATAGCAAGATAATTACGCCAAAGTTTCCGATGTATCTGCGTAGAAAGTCGAAAGCCGGAATGATAATCCACTTATTAACCCATCCGATAATTGTCCAGCCAAGCGCTAACTCGTCATCAAGCTTTATGTTGTATTGCTTCAGCGTGTTGTATTGATTAGGACCGAAATAAAACCGGGCAGCAAAGGATTCGCTACCCGAATTATCGAGCGGAATTGTCAGATCAGCAGTCATATCTGATACATATGTAGAATCTGTATTTCCTCTTACTTTGGTGCTTACCTGGCCATTCATGAACGCTTTGTCTGCAATCAGAACAGATGAGAAGAACAACGTTTTAAAACTTACCCATTCGACTTTTGTCGTTAATGCCTTAGTTTCAGATTTGGTAGTTGGAATTTTATCGACATCATCCTTAAAATATTTAAAGTACGCAGTGGCGTAATTGTCCTCGCCAAATTGAGATACCTTCTCCTGGCGTGGCATTTCCTGAGCCCATGCAAAGTTAATATAGTCAGAATTTGCACCCATCACTTTTTTAAGCCCAGCGGTCTGTATATCGAATCCAACCATAAAAGAATTGTGCTTCAAGGTGTAGACGTAAGCGACCGAAACACCATTTCCTGCATCGAGAAGCATTTTCAGCGACTTCGAATCCTGTTTACCTTCCTCATTAAATTTTTCGCGTCCTTCTTTTCCCTTCGAAACTGCTGCACCCGAAACGGTCAATATGGTATCCGAAACAGAAGGTGTAAAAAAGAACTGGTCGGTTTGAATGCTCTTGTTTTGCGAAAAGAAATTTAATCCGAAGCGATTTTTGTCTCCTTCAAAAAGAACGAGGGGCTCACCATTATATCTTTTATACCCTTTTAATTCAACCGAATAGATCTTTCCTCCTTTTGTTGAAACCCTCACTTTCATCAGGTTATTCTCCAGGGTAATGAATTTCTCAGTTCCCTTGACAGCTTCGTAAAATACGCCGTAAAGATTTTTAAGATCATTTTCAACACCTGCAATACCGGCACTATCGGTAGGTGGTGTGGTTACTTTTGCCTGAAGCGTAGCAGTAGCTGCCTTCGCTTCAGCTTCGGCCTGCATCGCTTTCGCTGTTTCGACCTGCACAATTGAATCGCGCTGACGTCTGGCCGCATCAATATCGCTTTCCGATGGTTTGTTTAAATAACTGAATGTTACCAGAATCACAAAAATCAGGACCAGGCCTGTGATCGTATTTTTATCCATAAGTAATAGTGATCGTATTTTTATTATTTAGAGTTATCGAGAACTGCTTTTACAAATGCTACAAATAATGGATGAGGTTGCAAAACGGTGCTGCTGTATTCAGGATGGAACTGAACGCCCACAAACCATGGATGATTGGGAATTTCGATCACTTCAACAAGTGTAGTATCAGGATTGACCCCAACTGCTTTCATGCCGGCATCTTCAAATTGCTTCAGATAGGCATCATTAAACTCATAGCGATGTCTGTGTCTTTCGGTAATTTTGGATCTTCCATAAGCTGTAAAAGATTTGGAATCCTTTTTCAAATGACAAGTATAAGCTCCAAGACGCATTGTTCCACCTTTATCTGTAATTTCCTTTTGCTCTTCCATGAGGTCGATTACCGGAGATTTGGTTTCTGAATTCATCTCGGTAGAGTCGGCATCGCACAATTTCAAAATATCACGTGCAAATTCAATTACCGCAATCTGCATACCAAGGCAAATTCCGAAGAAAGGTATTTTATTGATACGAGCATACTTAGCCGCAACGATTTTACCTTCGATGCCACGATGGCCAAAACCAGGTGCAATAATGATTCCGCTGCATCCTTTTAATTTTCGCTCAATATTCTCTTCGTTTACCCTTTCAGAATGAATCCACTCGATATTAACCCTGCATTCGTTGGCTGCCCCCGCATGAATAAGTGCTTCACAAATCGACTTATAGGCATCATGAAGTTCAACGTATTTTCCGATTAGTGCGATTTTTACCTCTCTTTTAGGGTTTTTATACCTGTAAAGGAATTCGTTCCAGTCTTTGAGTTCGGGTGGTTCTCCGAGTGGAAGTCCCAGTTTTTTAAGAACGATCTCATCTAACTTTTCCTCTTTCATTTTGATTGGAACTTCATAGATCGTAGCAACATCGATTGACTCTATAACAGCCTCTTTAGCAACATTACAGAACAATGCTACCTTCTCTTTCAATCCTGGCGAAAGCGGATGTTCGGTCCGAAGAACGAGAACATCAGGCTGCACGCCATTTTCGAGTAATGCTTTTACCGAATGTTGCGTTGGTTTTGTTTTCAGTTCGCCCGATGCCTGAAGGTAAGGCACGAGTGTAAGGTGGATAAAAAGTGCATCACTGCCCATCTCCCACTTTAATTGCCGCACCGCTTCGATGTAGGGCAAAGATTCAATATCGCCTACTGTTCCCCCAATCTCTGAGATCACAACATCGAATTTTTTCTTCGACCCTAAATATTTGACATATTTCTTGATCTCATCGGTAATGTGAGGAATGATCTGAACCGTCTTTCCCAGGTAATCACCACGGCGTTCCTTGTTGATTACCGACTGGTAAATTCTGCCAGTAGTTACATTATTCGCTTGCGATGTAGGTGAATTAAGAAAACGCTCGTAGTGTCCGAGATCGAGATCAGTTTCTGCTCCATCCTCGGTTACGTAACATTCGCCATGTTCGTATGGATTAAGAGTTCCCGGATCAACATTGATGTAGGGATCTAATTTCTGAATAGTTACCTTGTATCCTCTTGCCTGAAGAAGTTTCGCAAGGGATGAAGCAATAATCCCTTTTCCGAGAGAAGAGGTCACACCGCCTGTCACAAATATATACTTCGTTGTGGCCACAATTATAAGATTTTTTGTACGTTCTAAAAGTTTGCAAAGTAACTAATAATAATCGAAACCCTTACAGCTTTCGGTTAAATTTCGGTTACCTTATTACAATGAAAAACCCGTTCCATTTGACCGAAACGGGTTTTTAAATATCAATAAAACATTAGTTTACTTCTTCCTGTGAATCAATTATCTTCAATTTAGATTTGATATAATCAATCTGAACTTTAATCTTTTCCATCTGAGCGTTAACGCCTTCGATTAAAGATTGGGCTCCTTTGCTCGATCCGAAGAAACCAACATTGTTTCCAAGCGTATTAATGTCGCTTTCAAGCTGTTTTAAATGTTGTGCCAACCGATCGCGTTCCATATTAATTTTCGACCAACCACGTTGTTGTGAAGCTAAATTTTCGATTTTACTCTTAAATTTAAACAGTCCCATGTCCTGATCATCCAATTTCAACTGATCAAAATAAGCGTCAACCAGACTATGGTATCGGGCCTGAAGCTCCTCTTTTTTACGGAATGGAACGAAACCAATCTCCGACCAGCGATCCTGAAATTTCTTTAGAATGTCAATATCAATCTTCGCATCGCCTGTTGGTTTGAATGCTTCAATTTCGGCAATCAATGCTTTTTTGTTTTTATAATTTTCGTCCTGATCGCCTGTTACGCCCGAAAAATGGGTTGTCTTACGATTAAAGAATTCATCACAGGCTGTACGAAAACGCTTCCAGATCAGTTCCGATTGTTTGCGCGGCACCGGTCCAACTTCTTTCCATTTTTTCTGCAAAGCAATCAATTTGTCCGTTGTTGCTTTCCAGTCATCAGAATCTTTCAGCTTTTCAGCTTGTTCGCAAATTTCTAATTTTAGCGCCAGGTTCTTATTAAGCTGATCCTTGCTCTTATTCCAGAAATTACGTTTGTTTTGGAAGAATGCATCATTCGCCGCTCTGAAACGTTCCCAGACTTTCGCATTCTCTTTGCGCGGACCAAATCCTGAAACTTTCCATGCTTCCTGCAAGGCTATCACCTTTTCGGTTACATCGTTCCATTCACGTGGATTATCAGAAGTAAATCCGCAATGTTGTTCAGCTAATTCGCAAAGCTCAATTTTCTTCTGCAATTGCTCTTTCTGTGTAGACCGTTCTTGTTCAAAGAATTGCTGATATCTTTTATTAATGACGGTTGTAGCGACCTTAAAACGCTCCCACAAATCTTGTTTGGTATCGCGTGGCACAGGACCAATTTCGCGCCATGCCTCATGGAGTTTCTGAAGATCCCTGAAAGTTGACAATGCATCGGCATCGGTAGCAGCAAGCTCTTCGGCTTTTATGCAAAGTTTGGCTTTCTCGTCCATGTTCCGGCGAAGATCAAGATCACGCAACTCGCGGTTGATCTTCACAAAATCATAAAACAGCTCAACATTATAATGATAATTTTCCCACAAATCCTTAACCCTTGTTTGGGGAACCTGTCCTGTGGCTTTCCATTTGTCCTGTAAATTATTGAACTCCTGGAAGGTCATATTAATCGATTCTTCGCTGTTTATTAAGGATTTAATTTCCTCAATAATAGCGAGTTTTTTATAATAATTTTCTTCTTTTACCGCTTCCTGTTTTTTGTTTAATTCGGCGCGAAGATTTTTATATTCACGAAGAAGATCCTTCAATTCAGCTTCAAACGAATCGGCTTGAGGTTCAAATAGAACTTCGTCGTTTCCTTCGGCTGTAAAGGCAAGTTTCTGCTCCTGAATCTCTGCATTCCGGATTTTATAAAAACAACCTTTTATTGCTTCAGCATGAGGTCTGATCTCATCAATCGTCCCTTCTGCCAAAATTTTGCGTAAAGTATTTATTAACTGTATCTTGCTGTAAGATGAATAATCGTGGATTGGAATTGCATTCGCATCTGGCTCTCTGTCGCTGAAAAGATCATCATCGTCATCAGATTCTACGGGAGCCTGAACGATCTGATCAATTAATGTTGTTTCAGCAGTTCCGGAAACCTCTTTCACAGGAGTTGGAATGGCCTCAGTTTTACCTGAAGTTTCAGATTCAAGAACCTCTTTCACGTTTGTTTCATCTTCCACAACACTTTCAGAAACAACATCTTCGGAAGATGATGCACTGAGAAGATTGGGTTCCGGTGCAATTTCCGGAATTTTTTCTGGTACAAGTTCCGGAGCTGATTCAGGTTCAAGTTCAGGAGTAATTTCCGGGACTATTTCAGGAACAGATTCGGGTGTTAGTTCAGGAATGGTTTCGGGTACTAATTCTGGAACAAGCTCAGGTACAGGTTCTGATAAAACAACAGGCGAAGATTCTGCATCTTCTACCAATGGTTTATTGTCAGTGCTTTCGAGAACAGCAACTGACGCTTTTGCTACATCTTTTTCAACTGTCTCACCATTTTTGAGAACCTCGATTTCTTTGGATGCTGCGTTTTTTGTCAATTCGTTAGATTCCATCTGCAATTTCGTTACGGCGATTAAGCCAGGATGTGTGTTCAATATTATTTTTCACGAAAATAGATATTTACAAGCTAATACTCAACTAATTCGAAAACATATTTTTGAACCAAATAAAACAAGGGGTTGCAGTCGTTGACCACAAGCCCCTTAAAGTATTGTTTATTAAAAACATAGAAACTTAATCGATTTGAATATCTTTTGGTTCCTTTTCTTTGACTTCTTCCATTTTAGGAACAATAATCGTTAATATACCGTTCGAAAAGCTCGCACTGATGTGGTCGGTGTCTACCGTTTTAGGAATCGAAAAGCGTCTGATAAAACTTTTTAATCCGAATTCCCTTGACAGATATTTTTCCGCTTCATCCGATTTTTCATTCACACTGCCTTTTACAATTAGTAGATTATCCTGAAATTGAATTACGATTTGCTCCTTACTAAATCCCGGGACAGAAAGCTCAAGCCGAAAGTTGTCCTTGCTTTCAACCACATTGGCTTGTGGAATATCGTAACATGTTTCATTTTTCAAATCGCTCAATACATTATTTAATGAGCTATCTAATAATGCATGGTAACGTAATGGGTTTGTAATTCTTAATACATTCATAGCTTTATTTTTTAAATTGTTTAAAATTTAATTCTTATTCAATCCTTTTCTATTCAATTGATGTACCAATTCAATAATTTCGACATTTCAATCAAAAAGCAGACACAATGACACTATTAAAATTTAAAACACGCCATTGTGTCATTGTAATTCCATTTTTGAATAGGTTGATTAGATCTAATACAATCTGTGAATTGCACAGATTGAACTGGAATATTACTTTTACAAAAAAATAATCATGCGCATTGATATTCTTACCGTTGTTCCTGAACTATTGGAAAGTCCATTTAATCACTCGATTTTGCAGAGAGCCAAAGACAAAGGACTTGCCGAAATTTACATTCACAATATCAGGGACTGGTCAACAAATAAACACAAACAGGTTGATGATTACGCATTTAGTAAAGGTGCAGGAATGGTTATGTCGATTGAACCGATTGATCGTGCAATCACTGAATTAAAAAGTGAGCGCGATTATGATGAAGTTATCTTTCTTACGCCCGATGCTCGTCAGTTTGTACAGCGCGATGCCAACCAGTTATCGCTCAAGACTAATCTGATTATACTTTGCGGACATTACAAAGGTATTGATCAACGAGTTCGCGATCATTTGGTTACATTGGAGTTATCGATAGGTGATTACGTTCTCACAGGTGGTGAACTAGCGGCAGCCATTGTTGCAGATGCCATTGTCAGATTGATTCCCGGGGTTTTATCGGATGAGACGTCAGCGCTTACCGACTCATTTCAGGATGGGTTACTCACGCCACCTGTTTATACACGGCCGGCAGAATATAAAGGATGGTGCGTTCCCGAGATCCTCCTATCGGGCAATGACAAACTGATCGACGATTGGAAACAGGAACAGGCATACGAAAGGACCAGAAGAATCAGGCCGGATATGCTGAGGGACAATGAAGTCTGAATTAGGATTTGAGGATTTTTGTGGAAGCAGCTTATTATCGTAAAGCCTAATCACTGTCCCATAATCCTAAAATCTTTTAATCCTGCAGATCCTAATTCAGACAGTTACTTTCTGCAAATTTGCCGATATGAACAGTATTGACAATGATCCTCAATTGTGGTCTGAACAAAAGGAATAGCTGTATTGAAGATTTCTTCAAGCAATACTTTGAAATGATCTTCAAACTGATCTGAAACTGCTACAAATTCCACAGGCTGATTTCCAATCTCTTTCGAACGAAGTGAAGGATCAAAGTCATCTTCAAAGATTCCACGCAATGAGTAAATTCCCGGATGTATATTGGTAATAGCAGGTTGATTTTTATGCAGAATATAGGAATATACAAGTGTCTGAAATGCTGCCTTATTCCGTGTTTTATTCTCTTTGTCGAACAGCGAAATTAACATCGGAAAACTCAGTTCTGCTCTGCCAGTTTTATAATCAAAGATATATAATTGGCCATCCTTCCGATCAATGCGATCGATCGTTCCGCCAATTAAAACATTTTGCGTCAACTCGTTAATCGAAATCGTTGTCTCAACCTTTTTTTCGAGTCCGATGATTTCAAATGGAGCCCGGTTCCGGTCAACCTCCAGCAATTTATTCACGTATTTCTTTACAACTTCATAAATCAGCCAGTTTCGACCAGTTAGCGATACTTTCTCATCGGCTTTCATTCCTTTAAAATAGACGGTTCGGAATGAAGTTCGAATGGTATCGCTTATAAGTTCCTGGTTATTTAATATTCCGGTAATAATTTCAGAATTTATAGTCTTACCAATGAATGGCTTGTAAATATTTTCCATCGCATCGTGAAAAAGGGTTCCGAATATCATTGCGTCAACTTCTTCGGAAATCTCGTCGGGTTCGTCTAATCCCGCTGAATACCTGAAATAGAATTGCAAAGGACAAGTAAGATATTTATCGATCGCACTCGGAGATAGTCGCCTTTGCCCGTTCAGATAATTATTTAGACGGATCATCACATTTTCATCTTTTACAATGCTTATCGGTTGAACAGCAATATTTTCCACACTAAAAACCATATTGGTCTCTGAAATTGTGAAGGGCGATTCGAGTTGTAACTGATACAGGTAACGGCTTTTTTCGCCCGTAAACAATCCACCTGCGCCTGAATCATAGACAAAAGTTACATTTTCGGCACGTTGCAGCAAACGGTAGAAATAATAAGCATACATGGCATTCTGTTCCTCGATAGTCGGCAAACCAAATACGCGTCTTAAATTATATGGTATAAACGATCCTGTCGAAGAAATTTTGGGCATAATTCCATCATTCATCGAAAGAATAATCAGGTTTTTAAAATCGAGGGTACGTGTTTCAAGGATTCCCATAATCTGCAATCCTTCAAGAGGTTCACCATCAAACGGAATAGAGAGACCACTCAGGTATTGCATCAAGAAGCGGAAAAATGCCTCTTTGGAAACGAAATTGTCCGATTCAAATACTTTAATACCATCATTAACTAGGATGTCCTTGAGTCGGTTGACAGCAAGCCACGACTGGTAAAGGTATTCGCGGTAAATAGCCGAATTTTCATCAGAAGCCTCCTCCACTGCCGAAAACAAATCCATGTTTTTTTCATCTTCACTTTTCTTGTCCCAATGCAGAAAAACGGTTTTTAAAATTCCAAGGAAGTAATCCGAAAGATCAATTATATGCTGAGGGGCGACAAAAAGCTGTCTGAAAAAGTCGTTTCCACTCAACTCTCTTTCTGTTAAATAGATTGCATTATTTTTTAGAATCGAATCGACAAGTTCTTTGCTTTTCAATGGTTCAAAATCGATGACCAGTTGATGACTTAGAACTCTCAAAACGTCTTTATTATAAAAAGAGAACCCGCTTGCTGAATTTCGGGCATTTTTTTGCAGATCAATCAATTGAGAAACCAAACTAAATACAGGCGTCATCTTTAGCGGATAACCCATTGTAACGTTTACTTTTTCAATATTTTCAGGCAAGGCATCGATAACTGGTAAAAGCAACTCTTCGTCGCAAAGTACGACAGCAGTTTCATCAAAGTTCAGTTCGCCACTAAATTGAGACAAGAGTTCGGCGCCAGCCACCTGGGCTTGCCCAACCTGCGAAGCAATATTTACAATCTTCATCGTTTTGGGTGAAGATGTAAGCAATCTGCATTCGGGAATGTACCCTGTGTGCGGAAAGCGGATGAGATTTTTTCGCAAGAAATAGCCTGCCTCCTGCGTTTGATCTTCTAAATAATAGTTATCGTAATCCCAATAAAATGAAGCTTTTCCATTGTTCTGGAGATAATCGAAAAGCTCCTCTTCGCATTTGTTTAAGGCATTAAATCCAACAAAAACAAAGTGCTTACCATCGAATGACGAACCCTCATTTTTGGTCATCTGTTCGACCACCCCGCGGTACAACATTCCTTCGTATGCAAGTCCTTCACTTAGTAACGAAGCCCTCAATTTTTCGTAAACGCCAATCAGATCTTCCCAAAGCCTTATAAACTCTTGCTGATTAGGTGTTTTCTCTTTATCAGAAAGTGTTTTCCAAAAGTTTTCGAGGCGCTCTTTTTCGTCATCTTGTAAAGAGTCAAATCGTGCATCAATCTCTTTAAGGTCAGTAACATTTGTAAACAAGTCGTGTGCATTTACGAGATATTTGTCAACCTGGTCAAAATCGCTGATCAACATCTCGCCCCAAAAGTAGAAGTCATCAAAAAGTTCATTTGACTTTGTCGATTCGCTGTAAACTTTGTAAAGTCTAAATATCAGGCTTAAACGATCCGGAACGTGCAGAGGAGAAAGTGCTGAGAACAATTCATTAATCGTAATAATTTCGGGTGAAATTAACGGAGTGGTTACCAAACTATTCAGGTAATTTGTAAAAAAAACACCTCCCCGCCTGTTCGGAAAAACCAAGGTTAGTTCACTTATGTTATCACGATGTTTGTCAAATAAATGAGTTGCGACCTGCTTTAGAAATCCTGTCATAAAAGCTTTAGAATTAACAAATTTTGAGAACAAAAATAACCGATTAATTAATCTATTTACTGATAAGGATTATTAAGAATGTCTGATATTAACCGTTGGGAGTGTATATCTAATAGGAAATAAGAACAAATCCTTTAATTATACGGTCTGCTCCACCTAATTTAAGTAAATAATAATAAGTCCCTCTCAAAATCATACTCTGATTCTGCAATTTTCGATTAAGAATTCTACCATCCCAATCATTCTGATAATCATTGCTTTGATAGACAATATTTCCTATTTTTGAAAATACAAACAGTTTTGAACCAGGATAATAATCCAAATTTCGGAATTGCATAAAATCATTTAAACCATCTCCATTGGGAGAAAATGCCTCAATCGTCTTTACTGCTGGCAGATCCACAATTACTTTCTTCACGGTTACAACTTCGGATGAACAACCAATGGAATTGATATAATTGACAGCTACTGTTTGAGAGCCGGCAGCATTCCATTTCACTGTAATAGCATCTGTCCCAGCTCCTGAAATAATGGTTCCTCCCGCAGAAACAATCCATTTGTAGTTTGCCATAAACGCTTCTGAATAATAATTAATAACGTTAGTTTGCTGAGAAAGAGTGGTCGAATTGATTGTTGGAACAGGTAATGGATTAAAAACAACATTTATTGTATCGCTGTTTGTACAATTGTTCGTGTCGGATACTATAATTGAATAACGCCCGTCTTGTGTTGGTGAAATAGTTTGGGTAATTGCTCCATTCGACCATAAATAATTCTCCAGTCCATTACCTGCATCTAAGACAATATGTTGACCATCGCAAACTGAAAGATCGTTGCCTAAATTAAGGAATGGTAAGGGTTTAACATGCACATTAATGGAGTCGCTGGCAGAACAACCAAAACTATTGGTGACAATCACAGTGTATAATCCAGATGAATTCGCTGTAATTGAAGATGTTGTTTGTCTGTTTGACCAAAGATAAGAATTGCTCTCGTTTCCTGCATTTAAAACAACAGGAGTATTGCAAGTAGCAGTGTCGGCACCTAAATAAACAGTTGGCAAAGGATTAATTTTCATCTGTTGAATAACCGTATCCGTACCACATTCATAGAAGTAAATTGCACGCACGTTATAGGTACCTAACTTGCTGAAGAAGTGCTTTGGCTGGTGTGAGGTAGAAGTATTTTGACCGCTTGCCGGATCATTGAAATTCCAACGGACAGAATCAAGGACAGATGCATCTGATAATTGAAATTTCGCAGTATCATTTATACATAAATTTTGAGATTGTATTTTTGGCGAATATTTGCTAAATGCAGAAAAGTAACCATATCTACAGCCTGATGTTGAACCACCGTTAATCAAACCTAAATGGAATACACCGCGTGTATTTTTAATAACGCTAGCTGTACCTGATTTAATTTGAGCGGTGCTAAAAGTTAATTGTGCGGCAACCCATTCATTATTTGTTCCCGGAACCGGTTTGAAAGAACTTGCAGTTATCATTTGCCGGTTATCATTCAATATGAAATTTCCCTGGTTTCCATTTTTTGTCATAATATTTAAGCCTAAAAACTCATCTGTTGATCGGACAAAACTGATTTGCCCGGAACCGCTGCATTTAATAGAAGGTAAAAGAGTAACACCTAATTCACAACCAAATCCAGACATGTGCAAAAAATAAACGGGCTTTGAAGTCTTAAAATAGGTGACATTCTGAGTAATATCGCATGAGTAAGTTTCTTTTAGATTAATCGTAGCGCTTGGAGTTAAACTACCATCAATAAATAGCTCAGTATTGTCATTGACGGCCAAAATAAATACTTTTTCGATATTGTAATTCAAAAAGCCCTTCATCACAATATATTCCGTTCCGATCTTATTTATAGGAACGATCTGATCTCCAGCTAAATCAACGCATCCGCCCCACCTTGCACCAGAAATACTATCATCTTTTATTGTAACGGCAATTGGTTTATTAGACGTAATATGCGATCCGCCTAAATGCAAATTTGCCAGTTGACTCCTTGCTGTAGCGGAATAAGTCTGCCCTTTATTCAAATTTATTGTAAATGATTTGTTTGCTGGATAGCCAACAATATTGTTTGCCGGCTTTATTTTTACTATTGTATTGTCTTCTGTTGCGACAATATCAAAGGAAGAATAACCGACCCCATTATTTGTAAAATTTTGAAACGGGGTATAAAACTCAGTTCCCAATGCATTTTGTCCTTTCAATGCAAAAATTTCGGGATTATATAAAATTCCCACTTCGTAATATACTGTTATTTCATTTGTTGCCTTTATCAATAGACCGTAATTTAGTATCGTATTTGCAGGTTTATTTTCAATCATTTCAATATAAGGAGTCAGATTAACCGATTGAGTGCCGTAAGGTTGTATCTGCACAGAAATAGGAATAAAATTCGGATTAGCTGGTTGGGAAATAGTAATATTGCATAGCTGATCTCCCGACGACAAACGTAAATAAATAGGTCTATCTTCGTGAGAAGCAGAAACTTCAGGTGCCGCAAACCAAAAAACAGTATCCGTTTGGGCAAAAATCGAATTTGTAAACATCATCAAAAATATAAGACTGGAAAGCAGAATTACATTTCTATTTCTAAATTTGATTAACATAGATTGATAACTCCCACGAGTGGTATTTTAAAATGTTATAAATCAAAGCTAAATGGACCAATTACGGTTTTACTAATTCATAAATTCTTTATAGTCACTTGTATTTCAAAGAGTATGACTTATTTTGAAGATTCCCAAAAGTGAAGAATTTCACTTTCTCTCTCCATCATAAAACAGATGGTCAAAGACATTTAAAATTATTGTATATTGCTGGTATACGCTAAATCGTGAATTAGGTTTGGTTAAATCATAAATAATCATTGATTAAAAAAAGAATAAGTTGTTTAAATTCTTCGAAAATAAATGGGGAAGTCTGAAATAATCTGATTTCCGTGAATCATTGACAATTCCAAGAAGATTATCCCGGTAAACTTTAGAACAATCAGGCACTTCTGAAAATCTTCTGAAAAAAAATCAATATTCAATGAGGCTCTTTTTTAAATAGCGAAAAAGGCAATTCATTAACGGTTTTATTGAACTTATTCTATTGCTTATTTGTAATATTTGAAACTAAATTTTAAACATGGACAGGTTCTCTCTTGTTGGAAATCATGAAATCGGCGCGATAGAAGACTTATACAAAAGTTATCGTCAAAACCCTCAGGAGATTGATGAGAGTTGGCGTAATTTTTTTGAAGGGTTCGAGCTGGCGCGTAAATCTTACGATGCCAAATCAATGGAATTGGTCGATAAAAGTCATTTACAAAAGGAATTTAACATCCTTAATCTGATCAATGGATACCGTCAACGCGGGCATCTTTTTACACGTACCAATCCTGTAAGGCGTCGTCGGCAGTACTCCCCCACCCTTGAATACCGTAATTTTGGTTTGGAGGAGAGTGACCTTAATATTGTATTTGAAGCCGGAAAAGAGATTGGAATCGGACCTGCTACATTGAGCACAATTATTTCGCATCTTGAACAAACTTATTGTGAATCAATAGGTATAGAGTATCTTTACATGCGGAACCCTGAACTCATTGATTGGCTTAAGGTGCGTATGGAGCGTTCGCAAAACACCGAAGAGCTTCCTCATGAATATCAAAAGGAAATTTTTAGTCACCTTAAAGAAGCTGCAGGTTTTGAAAGTTTTATTCATAAAAAATTTGTTGGTGCCAAAAGGTTTTCGCTCGAAGGAACCGAAGGTTTGATTCCTGCCTTAAATGCTATTATTGAACATGGTGTTGAACTGGGAATCGAAGAGTACGTAATTGGTATTTCGCACCGTGGAAGACTAAATGTATTGGCAAATATTTTAAAAAAGCCATACGAAAATATTTTCAAGGAGTTTTATGCAACTGAATATGAAGAAGGGATCGTTTTAGGTGATGTAAAATATCATTTGGGATTCGATCAGGAAATCATTGCAAAAAATGGCGCCAAAATTAAATTGAGTCTTCTTCCAAATCCATCGCACCTCGAAACTGTTGCACCACTTGTGGAAGGAATGGTGCGGGCAAAGATCGATTATTCTCACAATGGAGATTTTAATAAAATAGCCCCGATTGTGATTCACGGAGATGCAGCAATTGCAGGTCAGGGCGTTGTTTATGAGGTTGTTCAAATGTCGCAACTCCCAGGTTATAAAACTGGAGGAACCATTCATATTGTTGTTAATAATCAGATTGGATTTACCACCGATTACCTCGATGCACGATCTAGTACCTATTGTACCGATGTTGCAAAAATAACACGCTCACCTGTTTTCCATGTCAATGGTGATGATGCAGAAGCCATTATCTTTACAGTTAAGCTGGCGCTTGAGTTCAGGCAGTATTTCCATGCCGATATTTTTATCGATATCTTATCGTATCGTAAATATGGACATAACGAAGGTGATGAACCACGATTCACCCAACCTATTCTCTATAAAGCAATTGCCCAGCATCCTAATCCTCGCGATATCTATGCTGCCAAATTGATTGAAGCTGGCGTAATGACAACTGAAGAGGTTCAATTCGAAATTGCCGCTTTTGATCAGCATCTTGAAGAGAAATTTGAAATCAGCAAGAGTATCCAAAAAGTGAAGATTAAAAGTTTTCTGGTCGATGAATATAAACCATATCGCTTCCCAGAACCGACGGAGGTAAATACTACACCAACAGCTGTTTCCGAAACGAAACTAAAGAAACTGGCAGAAAAAATAAATACATTACCGAACGATAAAAAATTCTTTGGTAAGATTGTTAAAGTTTTGGACGATCGCAGGCAACTTATTGCAGATAATAAGGTTGACTGGGCATTGGCCGAACAACTTGCTTTTGGTACACTCCTCTCTGAAGGTATTCCGGTTCGTTTAAGTGGTCAAGATAGTCAGCGCGGTACTTTCTCGCACCGACATGCAGCCATCATCACGGAAGAGGGTGATGAAAAGTACTTTCCGCTAAAAAATGTAGCTGAAGATCAGGCAACATTCACAGTGCTTAATTCTCCGCTGAACGAATATGGTGTGATGGGATTTGAATATGGTTACTCACTTTCGTACCCCAAAGGATTAACTATTTGGGAAGCTCAATTTGGAGATTTCAGCAATGTTGCACAAGTTATTATAGATCAGTATATAAGTTCCGCAGGCGAAAAATGGGGTTTAATGAATGGTCTTGTATTGTTCCTGCCACACGGTTACGAAGGACAAGGTCCGGAACACTCAAGCGGACGTGTGGAACGAATGTTATCTCTTTGTGCAAACTACAATATGCAGGTAATGATGCCAACAACACCGGCAAATCTTTTTCACCTGTTGCGGCGACAAGTTTTATGGGACATCAGGATCCCTACGGTCGTTTTTACTCCGAAAAGTCTTTTAAGGCATCCATTGGTAATATCACCGATTAAACATCTTACTTCACATCGGTTTATGGAAGTTATCGGAGATGATAAGGTTTCCACCGGAAAAGCAGAGGTTCTCATTTTTACGTCCGGCAAAATCTACTACGAGCTTTTCGAACGGCGTGAAAAATTAGGACGATCAAATTTTGCGATTATACGTATTGAACAATTGTTCCCATTCCCATCAGAAGAGGTCCGAAGGATTAAATATGAGAATCCCCATGCAAAGCGAATTCTTTGGGTGCAGGATGAACCATCAAATATGGGAGCATGGCCATACATCTCCAGAAAATATCCAGAACTTCAATTGGAGCTAATTAGCAGGGCCGAAAGTGCAAGTCCGGCAACCGGACTTTTAGAGAGACACAAAAAAAGTCTTGAGCGAATTCTAAACGCAGTTTTTAACTAATTTTATGCAATTAAATTATCTGACATGATTTTTGAAATCAAAATACCATCTCCCGGAGAGTCGATTACTGAAGTTGA
>JAAFHB010000117.1 GCA_010906965.1 Mariniphaga sp.
TTGAGTCCACTCCGAAAAGTATTTTTGTTATTAATTAGTTAATATTCAAGTATATAATTGTATATTTCAATTGTTCTATGTATCTTGCAAGCATAATAAAAAGAGCATCAAATGTTTAAAAAATCATTGGAATCATGTCCGCTTAATATTTTCACGTCTTCCAAAGCATTGTTTTCGGGCAATTCGCTTAAAATGTACGAAGATAAGCATGGCTGGCATAACGAGTTTGGCAGGCAGGTTACCATGCGCATTGATGAAACTATCTTTCAGTCCTTATATTGTCAGGACAACGGTACCCCCAATGCGCCTGTTCGCTTATTGGTTGCAATGATGGTACTTAAAGAGGCTCAAGGGTTAAGCGACCATAAGATATTTGAGGACTGCCGTTTTAATCTGCTGGTTCGCAGCGCCTTAGGATTGCACAATGCAGATGACCCGTTGCCTACTGAATCAACGTATTATCTATTCCGAAAACGCATCCGGGAATATGCAAAGAAAACAGGCGAAAACCTCTTCGAAACTGTTTTTGCACAAATTACCAAGGAACAATGTGCTGAATTTGAAGTTAGTGGAAAACGTATCCGCATGGACAGCAAATTATTAGGCAGCAATATAGCCTGGCTTAGCCGTTACGAATTAATACACCAAACACTGCGGTTATTTTATAACCAGGTGAAACAAGCTGGCCAAATTGACCAGGCTATCCAGGACAGATTGGAAGAACTACTCCTATTGGAAGGAAACAAGGTTGTTTACATTTGCTCCAGCGAAGAGGTTAAAAGCCGTTTGCAAGAACTTGGCGAATTGATACACAAGATATTGCCACTGTTTTCATCCCTGACAAGTGTTTATTACAAAACCCTCCAACGGGTTTTCAACGAGCAGTACAGGGTGGATGAAAAAAAGGTGGTCGTTGCCCGTGAAAAAGAAGAAATATCGGCCAAATCGGTTCAGTCACCTCACGATACAGACTGTCACTACCGGAATAAGGATGACCAAAAGGTGAAAGGGTACAGTATCAATGTAACCGAGAGTTGTGATCAGGACAATCCATTAAACCTGATCGGGCATGTCGATGTGAGGAACGCAAGCACCTCTGACACCTGTTTTCTTCAGCAGGGCATCGAAAAATCGCAGGAAGTATTTCCTGAAAAAATAGAAGCAGCACACATGGACGGAGCCTATCATAGTCCTGATAACCAGCAATATTGCAAGGATAATCAGATCGATCTATATCTCCATGCCATACAAGGACCCAAAGGAAGATACCAGTTCAACTATCTCGAAAACGGCGAACTCTCAATTTTTGATACCATTGACAATAAAACTCTTGATTATGTGAATATTACCAGCAAAAGCAACACCGAAAAATGGCGCATCAAAACAGAAAATGCATACCGGTACTTTACCCAGAAAGATATTGACGGGTACCTGATCAGAAAACAGATAGAAGAAACACCCGTTGAAACTTTACAGATCCGCAACAATGTCGAAGCCACCATTTTCCAGGTGGGATACCATTATCCAAACGCCAAAACCAGATACCGCGGTGAAATAAAGCACCAAATGTGGGCCAATATCCGTTGTTTGTGGGTGAACTTTGTCCGGATTCTGAAATACATAAAACAATTATGTCAAAGAACTTTGCTTTTTGCAAAATACGCGATCAAATCATTACTTTCTGAACTCTATTTTGCGGTCAAATCATTTTTAACGGCAATATTTGCCGGGCAACCCCTCAAGCTCCGAAAATATCCGATTCTCCAGGGCTTGAGAAAAATGGAGTTATCGGACTGGACTCAAATTTAAGTTTTCTGGTTAATCATTAAAATATACAACATGGCAAACATCATAATCAACATCAATACCGGCCCGGATGACAAAGAACCGAAGATTACAGTAAAAACGGAAGACACCAATACCGATGCTCCAAACGCAGAGTCACCCAAAAAGGAGACTCCGAAAGAGGAATCGAAGGATCCGGCTGCACCTGAAGATGAAGTTCTTCAGAAGGACTCTTCGGCGCAGGAAGATTCAAAAATGGACATGACCGAAGAGGAGCATGCAAAAATGGGTGACCAGAAAGACAAGACTTCAGAAGATGCTCCAAAAGAGGATACCGCCAAGCAGGAACAGAAAGAGGGGGCACCTGCTGAACAAGCAACCACAAGGGAGGAAGCAATGACAGAAGACAGCTCAAAAATGGACATGACTGAGGACGAACATGCAAAAATGAGTGCTGATAATGATAAACCTTCCGAAGATAAAACTCCAAAAGAGGAAGCTCCCAATCAGGAATCTTCTGAGGTGGACCACTCAAAAATGGACATGAGCAAAGAGGAGCATGCCAAAATGAGTGATCAGAAGCCATCAGAAAATAAATCCTCCGATACGGAACCTTCGGCGAAAGATGGATCAAAAATGGACATGACAGAAGAGGAGCATGCAAAAATGCAACATGGGAATTCTCCAATGGGAATGCAGGGACACGACCATCACAAAATGATTGCAGATTTTCGGTTGAAATTTTTCATTTGTCTTGGGCTTTCCATTCCGATAATGGCATTATCTCCAATGCTTCAAAAGCTTGCAGGTATAAACTGGGAATTTGCAGGTTCACAATATATTGCTTTTGCACTTTCAACGGTCGTTTTCTTCTACGGGGGTTTACCTTTTCTGAAAGGATTTTGGAATGAATTAAAAAACCGTGCCCCGGGAATGATGATACTTATTGCAGTGGCTATTTCCACTGCATACATCTACAGTGCAGCAACTGTCTTTGGATTAAAGGGAGAAGATTTTTTCTGGGAGCTGGCAACATTGATCACAATCATGCTGCTTGGTCACTGGTTTGAAATGAAATCAATTGCCGGCGCATCCCACGAATTGGAATTACTGGTCCAGTTAATGCCCGACGAGGCACATCTTGTAGCCGGCGATAAAACCAGTGATGTAAAAACAGATTCGCTTAAGGAGGCAGATGTCATCCTTATAAAACCGGGAGAAAAGGTTGCAGCCGATGGAATTATTGCTGAAGGAGAAAGCTATTTAAACGAATCCATGCTCACTGGTGAATCAGCTCCGGTGAAAAAAACGGTAGGTCAAAAAGTAATTGCAGGTGCTATAAATGGCAATGGTTCCATAAAAGTGACGGTTTCCCATACTTCGGCTGATTCTTATCTCTCCACGGTAATCAAGCTTGTTGATGATGCGCAAAAATCAAAATCAAAAACACAACTGCTTGCTGACAAAGCAGCACTCGTGCTGACTATCGTTGCGTTGACACTCGGTTTCGGCACATTTGCATTTTGGTTAGTTATAGGAGAGTCAATGCAATTTGCTCTGGAAAGAATGGTCACAGTGATTATTATAAGTTGTCCTCACGCACTTGGCTTAGCCGTGCCATTGGTGGTTGCCATCTCCACAACGCTGTCAGCAAAAAGCGGATTGCTCATTAAAAACAGAACAGCATTTGAGAACTCACGAAAAATCACAACTATCATTTTTGATAAAACAGGTACACTCACCATTGGTAAATTTGAAGTGGCAAGAATTAAATCCCTGCTACCAGGTTTTGATGAAAAAGAAATTGTTCGTATTGCTTCGGCTTTAGAACAAAATTCAGAACATCCTATTGCAACCGGAATACTTGCCAAAGCCAATGAACTTTCAGTTACAATTCCTAAAGCAGATAATTTTAAAGCCATCACCGGAAAAGGAATTGAAGCAGAGGTAGAAGGGAAAAACATCAAAGTAGTAAGTCCCGGTTATCTGAAAGAAAATAAAATAGACTTGCCCGAAAATTATACAAGCAGTAATGCCGAAACTATTGTTTTCATTATTGCAGATGGCAAATTGGCAGGATACATTTCATTGGGAGATAAAATAAGGCCGGAATCCGCTGAAGCAATACAAACGCTTCACGATAATAACATCAAATCCATTTTACTCACCGGGGATAATGCAATTGTCGCAAAAAGCGTAAGCGATGAATTAAAGATGGATGGCTATTTCGCAGAAGTGTTGCCTGATCAAAAATTAGAAAAGATAAAAGAACTGCAAGCAAAAGGTGAATTTATTGCTATGACTGGTGACGGGGTAAACGATGCACCTGCATTAGCTCAAGCCGATATAGGAATCGCAGTTGGAAGCGGAAGCGACATTGCTGCCGAAACAGCTGGAATAGTTTTAGTAAATAGTAATCCAAAGGACATTGCAAGTTTGATCTTATTTGGCAAAGCAACGTATCGCAAAATGATTCAAAATTTAATTTGGGCAACCGGTTACAATGTGGTCGCAATACCACTTGCAGCAGGGGTACTTTACAAATACGGCATTTTGTTGACTCCTGCAGTAGGAGCAGTACTTATGAGTGTAAGCACCATCGTAGTTGCCATCAATGCAAAATTGCTGAAAGTAAAAACCGTTTCTGTAAAAAATGAAAAATAACATGAAAAAAATAAGCGTAGCAGTTAACGGATATGGAGTCTTATGAATGAGTTTAAGATGAAACGCCTCGGCGTGATTATGGAACCAGAGCCTTGGAACATACAGGAGGCAGGAGGTATTTTAAACCCTGCGGCTGTAAGAGGTATGGATGGGCAACTTTACCTGTTTCCCCGCATTGTAGCAAAGGATAATTATTCCCGTATAAGTATTGCAAGGGTTAAATTCAATAAAGTGGGTGATCCTGTTGGCGTGGAGCGTCTGGGCATTGCGCTTGAACCAGAGGCTGATTATGAAAAACGTCCAAATGGTGGCGGTGGTTGTGAGGATCCCCGGATTTCTTATGTGGAACCGCTGGAACATTACATCATGACTTACACGGCATTTTCGCCTGATGGCCCACGTATTGCCTTAGCTCAATCAAAGGACCTGTTCCATTGGGAGCGGTTGGGTCTGGCAACCTATATGCCTTATGGGGATATTGAATTTAACGGAATTAATAACAAGGATGCGTGTCTGTTTCCAATTGCTGTTCCAAGTCCGCATGGGCACAAATGCTTAGGGATGCTGCACAGACCCCTTTTCCCTGGAACAAGTCCGGAAGAAAAGATACATCAGCCCTGGGATTGCGAAATAGACTGTAACAGGGAAAGTATCTGGCTATCCTATTGTCACATGCACCCCGAAAGAGGTGAAAGCTGGTACCCGGAATTTACTTCGCATCGTCCCATGGCATTTCCCATGTCTGCATGGGAAATGCTTAAAATCGGTGCTGGTACACCACCAGTATTAACCAAATTTGGCTGGATGTTCCTTTACCATGGTGTAAAGGAAGGGGTGCGGTCAACCAAAGACAAAAAGCAACTCTGCTATTCAACGGGATTAATGATCTTGTCGGAAAAGGATCCTTGCACTATCATTTATCGTTCTCCTCAGCCGATATTGAAGCCTGAACTACCGGAAGAGCAAATTGGAGTTGTTGATGATGTAGTTTTCCCTACCGGGATAGACTGCCGCCATGACCTTGGAACACCGAACCGCTTTGATGTTTACTTTGGTATGGCCGACTACCGCATAGGAGTGGCACGCCTCGATCTGCCAGATGCCCTTCCGTAACTATTGCTGTTGTTTTAACCGGATCTTTCATGGGATATCTTCAAATTGTTGAAACTGAAAACACGTCGTAACCGAAAATGTGTGAATCATGTAACTTCTTTCCAGAAATGTGTAACACAGTTTGTCATAGTGTGGTTCAACTTTGCTATTCAATTATTCAAATTTAAAACGGTAGAAACAGAAGTTCTCATTTTAGTAAATGGTAATCCGACAGTCATAGTAAATTTGATTTTGTTTGGCAAAGCTACTTACTGCAAGTTGATTAAGAATTTAATTTGGACAATAGGGTATAATACAGTTCCATTACAATAAGCCGCAGGTGTATTATACAAGCAGGAAATTTTATTAAGCCCCGCGACAGGTGCAGTGCTGATGACGGTGAGTACAATAGTGGTTGCCATCAACGCATCTACGTTAAAAATGAAAGTTAAAAAATAAAAAGATGCTAAAAAAAATATTCTTAATCGCAATAATTTTTTGCTGCCCTGTATTTGCATTTGCACAGCACGATATGAAAAATATGTCTGCTAAGGATGCATCAAAGCAAGAATGCAAACAACCCGCGAAGCCTGTAAATTATACCTGTTTAATGCACCTGGAAATACAATCTGCCAAACCCGGTAATTGCCCCAAGTGCGGAATGAAATTAATTAAGCAAAAGGCAAAAACCTCTATGCCCGAAACAATTCCTGAAACCAGAATGAAAATGGATATGCCAATGCCCAAAGACGCGGCAAACCATCAACAGAATACGCAGGATATGCAAAAGGGAAAGAAGCCAAAATTGAAAGTAGAAATTATTAAAACAATAGAAAACAAGGAATCGCCTAAAACCATTCGCTACGATTTATATGTTGCCGATACTGTTGTAAACTTTACAGGCAAGACAAAACATGCCATTGCAGTAAACGGAAGTATTCCCATGCCTACCTTAATATTTACCGAAGGTGACACAGCTGAAATTTATGTGCATAATATGATGAATACTGAAACTTCACTGCATTGGCACGGACTCTTCTTGCCCAACCAATATGACGGCGTTCCAAATCTTACACAGATGCCTATCAAAGCACATACAACACATCTGTATAAATTTCCTATCATTCAACACGGCACGCACTGGTATCATAGCCATACCGGATTGCAGGAACAAATCGGTATGTACGGTGCTATGATATTGAATAAAAGAAAAGAATTAGATATACCAACCATTCCAATTGTTTTAAGCGAATGGACAGATATGAAACCTGAAGAGGTACACCGTAGTCTGCATAACGCTTCCGATTGGTTTGCCATAGAAAAAGGCACCACACAGAGCTATGGCGAAGCCATCAAAAGCGGGTATTTAAAAACCAAACTCACCAATGAATGGAAACGAATGAATGCAATGGATGTAAGCGATGTGTATTACAATAAATTTTTAATCAACGGGAAAAATGTAGACGAACAACCGCAGTTTAAAGCAGGTGATAAAGTAAGATTGCGAATAGCAAATGGCAGCTCCTCTACTTATTTTTGGCTTACTTATTCAGGAGGTAAAATAACGGTAATAGCAAACGACGGGAATGATGTCGATCCTGTAGAAGTTGACCGTTTGGTTATATCAATCGCCGAAACTTATGATGTAATTGTTGCCATCCCTGAAAATATGAGTTACGAATTTTTAGTTACACCTGAAGACCGCACCAACAATGCATCTTTATGGTTAGGTAGTGGCATGAAAATGCCTGCCACTCCATTACCCAAACTCAAATATTTTGCTGGTATGAAAATGATGAACAGCATGATGGCCATGAATGGTAATTTAATTCCGATGAAGGGTATGCAAATGAGCAACCAAACAATGGATATGAACATGGTCATGTATCCGGAATTAACGGGAGAAGAATCAAAAGGTAAAATGAAGACGAATACTATGTCAAAAATGCCCGATAACAATAGTATGCCGGGTATGAATATGAAGGCTGAAAATTCCGGTATGATTACACTAAATTACGGTATGCTAAAGTCTACTGAAAAAACAAATCTACGTGAAGGGCCAGTAAAAGAATTAAAATTTGAACTCACAGGAAATATGAACCGCTATGTTTGGAGTATTGATAATAAAGTAGTTTCAGAAGCCGACAACATTCTTATCAGGAAAGGTGAAAATGTGAGGATTATTCTCTACAATAATACAATGATGCGGCACCCTATGCACATACATGGTCACGATTTCAGGGTACTGAACGGACAAGGCGAATATGCACCATTGAAAAACGTATTGGACATTATGCCAATGGAAAGAGATACATTAGAATTTGCAGCCACCGAAAGTGGTGACTGGTTTTTTCATTGCCACATTTTATACCACATGATGAGTGGTATGGGCAGGGTATTCAGCTATGAAGATTCACCGGCGAACCCCGAATTACCCGATCCAAAATTAGCCCGACACAATTTTTTTTGGGACGACAGACATCCACACTTTATGGCAAGGGTAGGTTTAGAAAGCAATGGTAGCGATGGCGTAGCCATGTTTGCGCAAACCCGTTGGAAAATAAGTACACTTTGGCATTTAGGCTATCATGATACGCATGGATATGAAAGTGAAATAATGTTGGGTCGGTACATGGGTAAAATGCAATGGTTATATCCTTACGTTGGTTTTGATTATCATTACAAAATAGAAGGTGGTCCCAAAAATATTTTTGGTGGTGAAAAGTATAATTGGTTGGGCCAGTTAAGTAATAAAAACAATCGCAAAACCATAGTGGCTGGCGTTGCATATACTTTACCTATGTTGGTAATTGCTGATGCAAGGGTTGATGGCACTGGGAAATTTCGTTTTCAATTATCCAGGGAAGATTTTTCAATCACTCCTCGCCTTCGTTTTAATTGGATGATTAATACTGACAAAGAATATATGGCAGGATTTAGATACATTGCCACAAAATATATTTCTTTATCTTCCCATTACGACAGTGATATGGGCTTAGGTGCAGGGATAACATTAACTTACTAAAAATATCATACGTGTTCAGCTTCGTACAAAAGCTTAATATATTTACCCAAATCGAGATTAAAAGGTACCGATCAACATCATGCTTCTTGAAATTACTAAAATAGAAAATCATGTTGCGTTTGAGAATATATGAATTATATAACTTATTTACAGAAACATATAACACTTTTAAGGTATATGTTTCTCACTTTTGTATGATAATAATCTTTTTACAAAATAAATTATGCTGAAATGAAAAATTCATAAGCTATTCGTTAAATTATTAATCTTAAAAGAAAGGAATTATCATGAAAAACAAATTTGCATTTCTCTCTATCGTCCTGGCAATCGCGTTGGCACTGCCAATGTTTGGACAGAAAACTGAGGTAAGTAAGACAAAAACCCACATGAAGCAATATGACATGATGAGCATGATGGGCAAGCCGACATTTGAAGCAACACCAGAGGGTGTACATTTTAAAGTATGGTTGATGACGCAGGAGGAACATAAAAAGATGATGAGTGAAAAAAAAGAAGGCGCAATGGAAGGCAAGGATATGAAAATGGACAAAGAGACCAAAGAGGCGATGACGGCAGGCACGCATCATTTGATGCTTGTTGTGACTGATGCTGTAAGCGGGAAAGAAATCCCCAAGGCCATTGCTAGTATTATGATTTTATCTCCGTCAAATACACATATGATATATCTTTCTTCCAATTACTCAAACAAAAATATGACCTATTCTCCTAAATGAATGAATCATGTAACTTATTTCCCGAATTGTGTAAGTTATTAAAGTTATATAGTTATATATTTGTATTTATTAAATTATTGAATTATGAAAATGAAAACCATGTTTAGTCTGTCGCTGATCTTATTGGTTGGGGCATCGGTATTTGTGAGCTGTAGCAAAAGTGATCAAACAGCAAATCAGAGTGTTGAAGGCACTTATAATGGAAGTTTTTCAACATCAAACACGCTTAAAGGTGCACAACTGGCACTAGCAGGTGATGTTAAAGGAACAGCAGTTGTGAGCATGATAAACTCCAAGCAAATTCAGGTTCATTGTTTCGGCAATGCTATGGATTCAACCTTTATCTTAAACATCTATAATTATGGTGATAGCATGAAGGTCTGTATTACAGGAAATGATTTTGAGAAACAATACGGACACATGATGGGTCAAGGCTCAGTTATGGGTGGAACTTCGATGATGGGAAACAATGCAACAGCATGGGCACAACACATGAATCAGGAGCACAAGGCTGGTGATGTACATTTTGGTGGCTTTAACATGGTGAATCATATTTTCGATTACACCTTTAAGCAAAAGGCAGGTAGTTCAAGCGCATTTCTAAAGTTTCATGGAAATAAGCAGTAAAACTTAAAACAATGAAATATTACATTAATAAAATACTAAAAACCAGCTTTGAACAAGCTGTTGATCTGGTCACTGAATCATTAAAAACCGAAGGTTTTGGCGTATTGTCTGAAATTAATATCCACGAAAAGCTGAAAGAAAAATTGAATGTTGATTTCAGAAGATATAGAATTCTGGGAGCATGTAATCCGGCATACGCTTACAAAGCTCTTCAAAATGAAGACAAGATTGGTACTATGCTTCCGTGCAATGTAATTATACAGGAACTGGGCAACAATGAAATTGAAGTGGCCGCCGTTGATCCGGTTGCCTCGATGATGGCAATTGAAAACCATAACCTTGCTGGAATTGCCGGTGAAATAAAAGAAAAACTCGAGCGGGTTATTTCATCCTTGTAACATATAGGAATATTAACTTTTTAATTTAAGGAGATAAATTATGATGGACGGATTTGGAGGACATGGTTGGGGAATGGATAATGGATTGGGCTGGGGCTTGATTCTTATTGTTGCAATTCTTGTTGTTATCGGGATTTATGCTAAGTTGAGAAAAAAGTAAACGATAACAAAAAATGCACGTGTTGTTAATTACAATAGTTCATTCAAAAATTAAATATAATTTAGCGGCCATAGTGCCGAAATTCATTAGTTCATTGATATGTTGGCGATTTTTGATTGAGTTCGGGTTGATAGCGAACAGTCGTAAAAATATCGATAGCATCTAGGTATTGTGGAACAATATCTTATAAGTTGTCATTGAGAATGAGTTTCACTTGTTGCGGATTGTTGAGTTGCATTATTTTAGCAATATTCACAGTTGTCAAGGCCATCAGGGTTTAGTTTTTTGAAATAAATTTTGCCTCCATATTTTTCAGGCCTGCCTCTTTTGCAGGTTTTAGGCTTCTTCAAAAGGTATTGCAAGTCCGCATCATTGCGAAGTTTGCTGACCAAATGCAGGGAGCAGAATATGATTTTTTCGACAAAGTTTTTCTTGGAGAAATACGCATTTGCAACAACGTATTTGGTAATGGACAAAATCAGTTTGATCTGTTTTTTGATAACCGCAACATACCAGTCGATTAGCGACAAGTCATTATCATGAAGGCAAGTTGGCGAAGTTGTTAGTACTGCTTCAAGATGGAAACTCAACCTTGTAAATGCATCGATTACTGAAAGCCCAAGGATTTCAATCCCTCTGAGCGCGCTGCCTGCGAAGGCTGACCAAAAGTATCCGATCTCGGGAGTATGCTTGCCCGATTTATGGATGAAACTTGGAACGAATGCAATGGCATTGTGCTTGCCGATCCAGGGCATCGACAAGGCTTTGTTGAAGGAAACGAACCCATGTTCGGAAGCGTTGCTCTCCAAAACGGCTGTAACGACCTGAAGGAAGTTAATCCGTGAAGGAATACTTAGGTACAACATGAAAATCTCAATCATAAAATCTCGTTTGCATTTGTTGAGCTTTATTTTAGAAACAGATAAAGCTTCAAGTATAATATTTGAATACAAATCGTAAATCGCAGGGATGGCCATAATTAAAGTAATTAACTGGTAATTAATACTTTAAATATACAAATCCCTGTGGTTTTAAACTAATAAATCAACAGTTATTTTACTGTAAATCAAATAATTAACTAAGTTTTAATCGAAGTAATGTTAAATTACACTCCCAAAAATTTCGAATTAGGTACTATTGCGGATAAACATTTTCGATCTTTTATTGTCCCAGTAACCTGGTATGTAAATCATCTGTACTTTTCCCAAAGGCTTTTAACGCTTTCTGTTCAGTATTAATTATCCGGCACCCGCCCAGTATAGCACCACTTTCAACCAATTCTTTGTCCATAGAAACTTTCATTTTGTAAACATCAGCCCGTTTGTAATGATATACCTCTTTTATCCGGCAGTAAAACAACAGATTGTTCTTACGCAGTGCGCTTAAAAGCGCTTGTGAGATATTTAGGAACTCACATACATCCTTACCATTCATCCAATAGTCAGTTTCCGAAAAACGGTAATTTACATCTGTTACCTGGTTAAGTATCCGCCCCATTAGCGAACGGAACAAGCTTTCTTCCATCAATACATAACTCATAATTAATTGCTTTTATCTTCTTGACTACTTCGTGTTACTTTACCGCTCAATTTTTGGCTGATACTATAGTAGATGTCTTTGAACGACAGTCCCTTCAATTCGTAAACCCGTCCTTGCTCGTTATGGCGGACTTTGATGAATTTGCTTTTATTTTGTCGGAACATCCCGATTTCATCTGCTGTCAGGTTCCATTCGCAGACCTGTTTATATCCTTTTGAAGGATAAAAGTTAATCTTTTTGACACGCTTTTCGTCGCACTTATTAATGATGACGAAATAATCTTTTGAAAATGCAGCCACCTCTCGGCTGATAAAACTGTTGGAGGCAACGCAAACAGCAAAGCATACACCAGATTCGAATAGAGCATCAAAAACCAGTTTCTTTTCTTTCTTCTTTGTCATATAGCATATCTGTATCGTTATTCATCTTCTTACATTCATTATTTTTTATTTCTTCTCACTTCGTCCTGCCTGTCGAAATGGGTACGGATAAAAGTGTGTATGTCACTTTCCTTATAATATGTTTTGTGGTAAATTGAATGGAAAGGCAGTTCCCCGCTACTGCGATAGCGTTGCAAGGTCCGTTTACTGATTTTGAGCAATTGACAAATGTCCTGGTTGTCGTACAGCCGTTCGCCTTCCAGCATATTGTCCCGTTTGTTCAGTTTTTTCAACGCGTTGTCCGTATGGTCAAACCGATCCATTATACGTTCCATCCACGTTTCGAAATGTTCTTTATCCATATACATAATCATATAATTTGTCCGATGATAAAATAATTTGAGTTAGACGGGTCTTTGAGTATAATTTCCTTTTCCCGCATGAACTTGATGTAATTTTTAGCTTTCCTATCTTTTACATCAAGAGCAGATTGTAATTGCTCACATAATTCCAAATAAGTAAGAAAGCTTTTACGTGCGAAAATTTCGTTGGCAATGACCATCAATTCATCTTCCTTGCGCTTTTCTTTGACCTCTTTGGGTTTCTCTCCAAGGTAAACATGCATCCCGATATCCTTGTCCCATGCAAACTGCATGAGCGGTACGTCCAGCGGGCTTCCATCGCGTACTTTCAATGCCTTGACTACTGAAATGGCCGGATCATCATCTTTTTCAACCGAAAGAATAGCTGCAGCTTTGCGTTGCAGTTCGCTGCCAAGATGTCCGCGCAGTTTCAATCCGTTGGGAATAAAATGGAGAACGGTAACGATGCAGGTATTGTATATTCCCGCCAGCCGGTATAGTTCTTCCACAACGGCAACACTTTCCGCTTCATCGTTGGCTCCTTTTATCAAATCGGCAATGCCATCGATAACCACCAACTGAATACCGCCGTACTGGTAATGGTATTTATCCATGCTTTGAACAATAGCTTGCAGGCGTTCTTTGCGTGACATACCTGTCAGGCAAAACGCATGTAAATACTCAGGTATCGTTAATCGTTTGCTCCTCCGTAGGAGGTTATTGATGTTCTTGTACAACTGCACTTCGGACTGTTCTGTATCATAGAATAGCACAGCTTTTTCGTGCAGGTTTTCGCTTACGGTAATGCCCAGCGTGTCTATCCTTGAGCCTTGTTGCCGGATCGCCCCGGAAATAATAGAAGCAACATAGTTACTTTTACCTGTCCCTTCACCGCCAGTGATGCACAACAGGTTGCCTTGTGTGCCAAGGGGCACGTCATTTACCGACACCACTAATTGTGCAATGGGTGGGGGATTATCGAAATCCACCTCGCAGGATCTCAATGCAGACATGGTTTCGCTGTATAAAGTATCGAGATAGTTCAGGAATAAACGTTTTAGATTCTCGGACGAATAACCGAGCCTGAAATAATCAGCCACATCTTTTTCTTCTTTTGTTCCAGGAAGCGGTAATAACAACCGGCTGACACCATAAGTGCTTAAATTTGATACCTGTTTTTCGGAACTTTCACTCCCGGTTTTATCCACATCGAAAAGCAATACAATGTGTTTGAAGCGATATGATAGTTTATGAATTATTTCAGGCGGAATATGTGAAGTTTCCGAATTGAAACATATCGCATGAAACCCATGTGCAGCAAGAGCCATCACGTCTTTTTCACCACCTGTGATAAAAAGCAGGTCACCTTTGGCTGGTAATTGTTCCAGCCCAAAGCAGAAATGTTCCGGTATGTTGCCTGCCTGGACAAACCTGATTTCAGACATCGGACGGTACACTTTGATATGCTGTTTACCTACATAGCCATACATCGTTTCCTTTTCCGACGAAAGGAAGTAAAAGGGCTTCCCTTCGCGGTTCTCGCTCTCAAAACGACTCAATGAAACCACATGAAAGGAGAGGAGCATCTTTTCGGCGATACCGTACTGTGTCCACCAGGAGAGTTCCTGAGAAGAGAAATCCTTCTGGATAATATTATACGGCCTTCCTTTTTTTTGCGGCACAGGTGTTGGTGTTTGAAGGGCTTGGTTAATGGGTTTCTGCTTTGATGAAGCAGAACCAATAGTAAGCGGCTTGTAATCTTTCCCGTCGGTTAGTCCCAAGTGTAGATCATTGTCAACTTTTTCCAGTATCTGCATAAAATCAGCAGGACGGTTACAGTCCAGTCCGCGGAGTTTACCAACGAAAGCGAAACAGTCGCCTGAATAGTCATCGTTCCCGAAATCTTTCAATCGGTAACAGTCATTGCGCCGGTCGAAGAACACATTGCACGAAGCATGTTTGTCCTGATAAAGCGGATTCAGAAAATTCCAGCCTACCTGAAAGGGAAAAGGAATAAAATGCCGGAACACAGCCATCCCTTTATTGGTGGCTTGTAATATGGTTTCTTTACTTAGCGCCATTGCTTAACAGGTAGTTTTTGCGGAACTCGTCCAGTGTATGCGGGTCGCAGGTGATTAAACGCTCGTTCAGTCCACGTTCTATTTCAGATAACTTGTAGAGGCAACGTCCGCGGAGAATGGCATAGCTAATAAGGTTCTCTGACCGCAGACGTTGCAGTGTACGTGTGCTGATACGTAATAGGTTGGCTACCTCCTGGCTATCAAGCCAGATTTCATCGTTACTTTGCGGCTTTATACCGGCTTCGCATTTTACAACGAAGGCGGATATTTTATCAATTTTATCAAACAGGTCTTTGTAAACCTGGCTTTCCATAGTGATTACTTCCATGTCGTTTTATTTTTTGACAAAGTTCTGCAAAGCAAAATGGAGAATCTTAATAGTATTATAATAGTATGTATATAATTAATTTTTGTGGGCAGAGTTAATGTCTTATAAATATGCTATTTACCAAATTTTATAGAGCGGCATTTTCTTAAAATGTAAAAACAGTTTATCCCATATTGCCTGAAAGAAAAAAATCCAATAATTATTTTACGAACTGCTTATTATTCTTTTTCGGGTGAATCAGGCAATAATCAGTGCAAGGTGCACGCCTATATATAGATATAGGCGTGCACCTTGCACTAGATAATGAATTTGTGTATCAAGGATTTGTATATTAGCCGGAAAGTATTTAGATTTGTACCCGAACAGTTAAGCAGAAAAGTGAAGTCTTTGGACAGCCAAAACTGGACAGAAATTCGGTACGAAATCGGTACGGTATTTTATTGGAATTTTAGAAAGCAACTGATTAGAAAGCAATTGACTGGCTTGAGTTAACACCCCAGCTGGGTCACCAAAAAACGAGGAGAAGTCATAACGGCTTCTCCTTTTTTGTTGTGATCGTATTGCCTGTTTATGGTGGCGAAATCAGGTGTTTTCAGCATCAGGGAATACTTAAAATTGAAATAAGTATCTGCAAAGATTTACTTTTCAACTTCATCAGGATGGGAATTTAATAAAAACAAATAAAAGTACTAAAAGTGGACAGACAGATTGAAAAGAAAACGATGTTGTAATTCAGCTCCTGTTCCCTCATACGGCAACTATAATATTGTAATTTAAATCATTAATGACTTATTTGTTGCAGTAAAGCCTGAAATAACCAGCTTTTTAAAATGTGGAACCAACCTTGACAAATGTAGAACCAAACTTTATGAATGTGGAACCAAACTTGATAAATGTGGAACCAACCTTGACAAATGTGGAACCAAACTTTATGAATGTGGAACCAAACTTGATAAATGTGGAACCAAACTTGATAAATGTGGAACCAAACTTGACAAATGTGGAACCAAACTTGATAAATGTGGAACCAACCTTTCGAAGAGTGGAACCACATTTGATAAATGTAGAACCAACCTTGATAAATGTGGTTCCACATTTTCAAAGAGTCGTTCCGATTGGCATAAAAAAGGAAGTATCCCTGTAGTTGAGACAGGATGAGTGTCTAGTTGACGTACACTCACCCGGTCACTATGATGTTCTCACGCGGCAACAATGATATTATAATTGAAAACTGTCCAAATATTATCCATTATTATCCCCTTGTAATCGGTAAATAACAATGCACAGTTTTCGGTAAATAAGAATACACAGAATTTGGTAACAATGGTGCACAGTTTTCTTTTCATTTGGGCA
>JAAFHB010000118.1 GCA_010906965.1 Mariniphaga sp.
GCGGCCTCTCCAGTAGGTGCTACAAAAGGTTTTGCATTGCGCATGCCGTCGTGGAATGATATCCAACCTTCGGGCGTATGATCTCCTACGGTCACCAACTTTTCAACAGTTGGCGATTCAGCCAATGCTTCGTTGACACTGTGAATAATTTCGGGTTCTGAAACCGTAATTACCATTTTTATGCCTGCGGCATTATTCCGATATATGAGATCTTTAGGAGTCAGCAGATGAGTAGCTGGCACACCAATGGCTCCAATTTTATGCAATGCAAGAATCGAAAACCAGAATTCAAACCTTCTTTTCAGAATCAACATTACCTTGTCGCCATGACCAATTCCAAGTGACTGAAAAAATGAGGCAGTTTCGTCGCTCGCCTTTTTCAAATCGGCAAATGTGAAATTATGCGTTTCGCCCTGATCGTTAACCCAGCATATCGCCCTTTTGTCAGGGTCGATTCGGGCATATTCATCAACAACATCATAGGCGAAGTTGAATTTTTCAGGAACGATGATCTCGAAGTTTTTCTGAAAATCTTCGAGTGATTCAAAAGACGATTTTTTAAGATATTTTTCAAACATGAAAACTATAATTTAAAGGATAATGGCTAAAAATGTGGCCGGTTTATTTTCCATTGCGAGCATTCCGTGTGGAATTTCTGAGTTAAAATAGATCGAATCTCCGGGCTCCAGAATCATCTCCTTACTACCGATAAAAATCTTCAGCTGCCCCTCAATAAGATAATTAAATTCCTGTCCGGGATGTGAATTAAAACTGACAGTTTCATCTTCTTTGGGATCAACGCTTACCAAAAAAGGGTCAGCTTTCCGGTTCTGAAAATTGCCTGCAAGTGCCTGATATTTATATGCTTTTTGACGGTCGACATGAAGACCTTTGCCTTTACGAGTGAGTGTATACGAATGCATTAACGGCTCTTCGCCTGTTAAAAGAGAGGTAATATCAAAATTATATTTTTGGGCCATGCGGTGAAGTATACTAACTGGAATATCAACTTGCCCACTTTCGAAATTCAGGTACTGCTCCTTTGTAATTGCGCAGGTTTCTGCGGCTGCATCGATTGAAATTTCGAGTACTTCACGCATACCACGTAAACGATCGGCTATTTGTTTGATTTGTTCTTCCATAAGTATAGATTTAAATATTAGGATTTTATGTCGGTTTATTTTGGATTGTTGATTTTATTGAATGAAACCAGCAGTCCGCGAATCAATGCTGACGAAAAGCCCTGATGCTCCATTTCGTTCAATCCTGAAATCGTAATTCCTTTAGGCGTAGTCACTTTATCAATTTCTTGCTCAGGATGATGACCTGTTTGTAAAATCAGCTCAGTCGCTCCCTTGACGGTTTGCGCAACTATTTGCTGTGCAACATCGGCTCCAAAACCGATTTCAACACCGCCCTGAATTGCGGCGCGGATAAAGCGCAATGCAAATGCGATACCGCAAGCACCGAGAACAGTTGCAGCAGCCATGAGTTCTTCATCTATAAAAATCACTTTACCAAGCGATTCGAATAATTCCTGCATCAATTTTATCTGCTCAGGTGTGCAATCGGGAGCCGCTATCAAGGTCATTGATTCCCTCAGAGCCACAGCCGTATTGGGCATCACCCTCAACGGGATCACACTTGCAGGCAGAAGTTCTTTCAATTGTGTAATACTGATTCCTGTCATCAGGGAAGCAACGATTTGTCCTGACCGAAGTACGGGTTTGATTTCGGTCAGCACCTCAACTGCCTGATAAGGTTTTACGGCAATGATGATTATATCAGCCTCTGCAACAGCAGTTTTATTATCTCTCTCAATACAAATGCCTTTTACTGCAAGATCGTCGAGTAATTGAACACGCCGACGCGAAACTGTCAGTTTTGAAGCGGAGATTCCCGATTTGAGAAAACCATCTGCAACAGATCGTCCCAGGTTACCCCCGCCGACGATGGCTATTCTTAGATTCTTTATTTCCATGAAATTAAAATTTCGCAATTTTAAAGATATGCAATTTTACGATTTATTCAGCACCTTTACCAGTGAATTAACAAAAAGTTCAACCTGAGTTTTCGTGAGGGTCAGTGGAGGGAGTATCCGGATGGTGTTGGTTCCCGAAACTCCGGTAAATATTTTTTCCTCAAATAATAACTGTTTTCTTATTGCAGCTACCGGAAAATCAAATTCAACGCCAACCATGAGACCTTTCCCGCGAAGCTCTTTGATCTGTGGTATTTGGGCAAGTTTTGAAAACAGGTAATTTCCTACTTCAAGGGCATTTTCTATCAGGTTTTCAGCTTTCATGATATCAAGAACTGCAATCGCGGCTGCGCAAGCAAGGTAATTTCCACCAAAAGTGGTTCCCAACATGCCAAACCAAGGTTTCAGTTTCGGACTAATCAATATTCCTCCTATGGGAAAACCATTTCCCATTCCTTTGGCCACCGAAATAATATCCGGCTTTATATCCGCATATTGATGCGCGAAAAACTTTCCGCTTCGTCCATATCCCGATTGTATTTCGTCAAGAATCAAAACCACTCCATATTTTTCGCACAATTGAGAGGCTGCTTTCAAAAAGGCAGGTTCCGGAACGCGGCATCCACCGATTCCTTGTATTCCCTCAACGATCACAGCAGCCACATCACCCAATTTCAGTGCTGATTCAAGCTTTGCAACATCATTCAGTGGCAACATCGTTCGCACGACTGTATCGTTCAATGGGGAAATGATCTTTGGGTTGTCGGTCACCGCTACTGCAGCTGACGTCCTTCCATGAAATGATTTTTCGAAAGAAACAATCCGCCCTTTACCCGTATGGAAAGAGGCAAGTTTTAGTGCGTTCTCATTCGCCTCGGCACCCGAGTTGCAAAGAAAAAGGGAATAATCAGGATAACCGGATTGTTCGCCGAGTTTCAAAGCAAGTTCTTGTTGCATTGGATTCTGAACTGAATTGGAATAGAAACCAATCCGGTTAAGCTGATCCGTCAATTTTTTCACATAATCGGGATGGGAATGGCCAACAGAGATAACTGCATGACCGCCATATAAGTCAAGGTACTCAACACCTTTATCGTCTGTAATATAACAATCATTTGCCGATACCGGAACGATATCGAAAAGGGGGTAAACATCGAAAAGTTTCATTTTTTTAATTTTAGACTCAATCTTTGCTACAATTTCGGGTCATTTATATTTTCAGATCCTTGAATCAAGTTATTGGCTACTGGCTGTTGGCAACTGGCTGTTGGGCTGCCAAACCATGAATAACAAATTAACACCCTGATTTAAAATCCAATTGCTTTCAGGTTTAAACCACAGCGCTCATCGAGTCCAAACATTAAATTCATATTTTGAACAGCCTGACCCGAAGCACCTTTTAAAAGATTATCGATACACGAAATGATCATCAGCTTGTTGCCATGTTTCTCAAGATAAACCAACGCTTTATTCGTGTTTATAACCTGTTTCAGATCGGGATTTTCGGAAGACATATTCACAAACGGATGTGTGGCATAAAAATCGGAGTAGATGGAATTCGCCTCTTCAAGTGAACCCTCATATTTTGTATAGGCCGTCACAAAAATTCCACGTGTATGATTTCCACGTACCGGAATGAAATTAACATCCTTTTCAAAACCGGGCTGAGCCTGTCTCAAACTTTGACAAATCTCACCAAGATGCTGATGTTCAAATGCTTTATAAACCGACAAATTATTGTCGCGCCAACTGAAATGAGAGGTTTTTGTGGGAGCCTGTCCTGCTCCGGTTGATCCCGTAATCGCGTTAATATGAACCTCATCAATCAGCAATCCGGCCGAAGCAAGCGGAATCAGCGCCAACTGAATCGCAGTGGCAAAACATCCGGGATTGGCTATTTTAGTTGCAACCCGAATTTGCTCGCGGTTCAGCTCCGGCAAGCCATAAACAAAATCATTTCCGGCGCGTTCGATCCTGAAATCGTGGCTCAAATCAATGATTTTTACGCGCTGCGGAATTACTGCATTATTCAAATAATCAATTGATTTACCATGACCAGAGCATAAAAATAACACGTCCGTTTCATCAAAATCGATATCCGTAAATACAAGATTCGTATCTCCAAGAAGATCCGTATGAACCGCCGAAACACGTAGCCCGTTGTTGCTGCTGCTTTGAATGTATTTTAATTCCGCTGCCGGATGATAGAGTAATATCCGGATCAACTCACCTGCCGTATAACCCGCTCCGCCAATAATTCCAACCCTGATTTTATTCACTACCGACATTATTTATTGTTTACGGAATAATAGATTTTCAACTGATTGGCGAGAATTTTGGTAAACCCTTTGGCATCATCAGCCGTCCATCCTTTGTTCATTTCACCATATTGTCCAAATTCTGAATTCATCAAATCGTGCTCCGATTCAATTCCAACTAACTGAAAACAATAAGGTCGTAAGTTGATAATCACTTTACCTGTAACATTTTCCTGGCTGTTTTCGAGGAATTTCTCGATATCGCGCATAACCGGTTCGAGGTACATGGCTTCGTGCAAAAACATCCCGTACCAATTGCCAAGTTGCTCTTTCCAGTATTGCTGCCATTTTGTAAGCGTATGTTTTTCAAGCATCTGATGTGCTTTGATAATCAGCATCGGGGCGGCGGCCTCAAAACCAACTCGTCCTTTAATACCTATAATTGTGTCGCCAATGTGCATATCGCGGCCGATTGCCCATGCTGCTCCAAGCTTTTCAACTTCATTAATTGAATCAACGGGATTGCGATGGGTTTTGCCATTAACACCTCGGAGTTGTCCCTTAAGGAATTCAAGCGTAATTGTCTCTTCACCTTCTTTCTGAAGATAAGTCGGATACGCCTCTTCTGGAAGTGTTTGATCACTATGAAGGGTCTCTTTACCGCCAATACTTGTGCCCCAAAGTCCTTTGTTCACAGAATAAGCCATCTTTTCGAAATTATCAACCACGCCATGTTCACGCAAATAGTTGATTTCAACCTCGCGTGTCAGTTCCAGATCACGTGTTGGGGTAATAATTTTAATTTCGGGTGCCAATACTCCAAATGCAAGGTCAAAACGAATCTGATCATTACCGGCACCGGTACTTCCATGCGCAACATGAGTAGCACCAATACTTTTAGCATATTCGATCACTGCCAGCGCCTGAAAAATACGCTCGGAACTTACAGAAATGGGATAGGTATTGTTCCGCAATACATTACCATACACCATATAACGGATACCCTTGTTGTAATACTCGTTGGTGACGTCAATTGTTTTGTGCGATTTTACGCCCAATGAATAAGCCTTTTTCTCGATTGCAGCAAGTTCTTCTTTCGAAAATCCACCTGTGTTTGCAATGGCTGTATGAACTTCCATCCCTTTTTCAACCGACAGATAAATTGCACAAAACGAAGTATCTAACCCTCCGCTAAATGCCAAAACTACTTTTTCTTTCATGCTAATATATTTTTAAGCGATTTACCGTAAATTATAATTCATAATTTTCTTTAGTGTCCTAAGATAATGATTTTTGTCCAATCGATCAGCGAAAAATGCAATTTCTCGTTCTTCCGCTTCTCAAGCCATTCTTTGTAAATTTTGAAAGGAGTTTTTGGTTTTTTCTTCTTCGCTTCCCATTCAGGATCGTATAACATTCCAGTACACAAACATTTGGTTTTATTCATCCGAAGCAGGATATCGTAGTTGACGCAACTCTGACATCCTTTCCAAAACTGCTCATCATCTGTCAGTTCAGAGAAGGTGACGGGACGATAACCCAATTCCGAGTTAATTTTCATAACAGCCAATCCCGTTGTTAAACCAAAAAGTTTAGCTTCGGGAAATTTCTTACGTGATAACTCAAATGCCATCAGCTTAATGCTCCGGGCAAGACCATGCCCGCGATAATCCCAATGGACAATCAATCCCGAGTTAGCTACATACTTGCCGTCATTCCACGTTTCGATGTAGCAAAACCCTGCAAACTTCTCACCTTCAAGAGCAATGATGGCTTTTCCCTCAGATATTTTCGTAGCAATATACTCATGTGTACGGCGGGCAATTCCTGTACCGCGCTCCAAAGATGCTTTTTCGATGGTATCATTTATTTCGTCAACATAACGAAGATGTTCCTCTTCTGCTACCACTATCTGAATATCAGGCTTTTCCTGAATATCTTCTCTCTTCTTGAATATCATGATTTTAAAATAACTTCAATTAAATTTTACTTTCAAGTTTGGGCATTAGATTTTTCAATGCCTGTATCAAATCATTGCGTCCGACACCTTCGCGCATAATCAGCAAAATAGTGTCGTCGCCTGCCACCGTTCCCAGAATTTCGATAGGATTCGCTTTATCGATCATGATAGCAACACTATTCGCATATCCGGGTAGGGTCCGGATAACTCCAAGATTCGCGGAGAATTCAATCCCCACAACACCATCAGCCAAAAAATCGAGCCGCGATGCCTCTGAATTATTTTGCTGAATTACAGGATTATTACCAGCCAGCCGATAAATATATCCACTCTTTACATCGCTCACTTTCATCACCTGCAAAGATTTCAGATCGCGCGAAAGCGTCGCCTGAGTGACGTCGCAACCGAGTTCCTGTAAACGGATTTGCAGGTCGTCCTGACTACTGATTACCTCCTCGGAGATAATTTTCTTAATCATTTGAATTCTTTGTGACCGATCCATCATGTGTGAATATTTATTCTATCAAAGAGTGCAATTTTATACATTATTTTTGATATATAGCGATTTTATGCATATTTATTTAATATTGACATCGAATATTAAATTAATGTGAATATTTATAAATTTTACAGGAATGGCTTTGAGAGTTAAACAGATTAGATTACTTTTGGACTGTGCGACATCAACTAAGAATATCGATGAAGAAGGCGCAGGGAAATGCGTTTTTGCTACTGATAAAAAGGTAGTGAAAACGCATTTTTTTTGAGAATTAATTGTTGAAAATAAGTTAACCAGAGAAAAACAAGCGTATAATGCGAAAAGTAAAACTGATTCTTGAGGATGGAACAGTGTTGGAAGGGAAATCATTCGGCTATGAAAAGTCGGTCGCCGGAGAGGTCGTTTTCTATACTGCGATGACCGGTTATCCCGAAAGTCTGACAGATCCCTCCTACACGGGACAAATACTTGTTTCAACGTATCCATTGATTGGAAACTATGGCGTTCCCAAAGATTTGATGGAGGATGGGGTAGAAAAACATTTCGAATCAAACAAGATCCATATCACGGCTTTGGTTGTCTCCGACTATTCGGTTGGCTTCAGTCATTGGAATGCCACAATGAGTCTTGGAGACTGGCTGAAATCGCAGCAGATTCCTGGTATCTATGATATTGATACCCGTTTACTCACGAAAATTCTTCGTGAAAAAGGTTCGCTGCTTGGAAAGATTGAGTTTGAAGATGAAGTGATCGATTTCTATGACCCAAACAAGGAAAATCTTGTCGCAAAAGCAAGTACAAATGCAGTAGAAACCTATGGAGCAGGCGAATATAAAATAGTTCTGGTAGACTGTGGCGTGAAAAATAATATAATCCGATGTCTTTTGAACCGGAATGCCACGGTGATCAGGGTTCCATGGGATTACGATTTCACACAGCTCGACTACGACGGACTTTTCCTTACAAATGGTCCCGGTGATCCTGCAATGTGTAATATTACAGTCAAATATATCCGTAAAGCAATTGAGCAAGGAAAACCAATTATGGGAATTTGTCTTGGCAATCAGTTACTTGGCCTGGCAGCCGGAGCCAAAACTTATAAATTGAAATACGGTCACCGGAGTCACAATCAGCCGGTTTTGCTCAAAGGTACTAACCGCTGTTTCATCACCTCACAAAATCATGGTTTTGCGATTGCAGACGAAACGATACCTGAAGATTGGGAATCGATGTTTGTAAATGTGAATGACAATACAAACGAAGGAATCCGGCACAAATCGAAACCGTTCTTCTCGACACAATTCCATCCGGAAGCCTCTTCAGGTCCGGTGGATACCGAATACCTGTTTGATGATTTTATTGAAAGTGTAAAAAAAAATAAATCAGATAAATGATCAACTCATCCATCAAAAAAGTGATTGTCCTCGGCTCGGGGGCATTGAAAATCGGAGAAGCAGGCGAATTTGACTATTCAGGTTCTCAGGCGCTGAAAGCATTAAAAGAAGAGGGTGTCTTCACAATACTGATTAACCCAAATATAGCGACCATTCAGACTTCGGAAGAGATTGCTGATAAGATCTACTTCCTGCCGGTGACCGCCTACTTTGTTGAAAAAGTAATTGAAAAGGAAAAACCAGATGGGATTTTACTTGCCTTTGGCGGACAAACGGCCCTCAATTGCGGCGTTGACCTTTTCAGACAAGGGATTCTGGAGAAACACAATATAAAGGTGGTGGGAACTCCGGTTCAGTCGATCATCAATACGGAAGACCGCCAGATTTTTTCGGACATTCTGCACGAAATTGATGTTCTCACTCCGCGCAGTGTTGCCTGCGACACCATCGAGAAAGCGAGAGCAGCGGCTAAAAAGCTTGGTTTCCCATTAATTATCAGGGCTGCTTACACACTTGGAGGTTTAGGTTCAGGGTTCTGCTCGAATGAAGAAGAACTTAATAAACTTGCAGAAAACGCCTTCAGTTATTCTCCACAAATTCTGGTTGAAGAATCAATCAAAGGTTGGAAAGAAGTTGAATACGAGGTTGTCCGCGATGTTTACGACAATTGCATCACCGTGTGTAACATGGAAAACTTCGACCCGCTTGGAATTCATACAGGCGAATCGATTGTTGTAGCACCGTCGCAAACTTTGTCGAATGTCGAATACCATAAATTACGCTCTCTTTCTATTAAAATTATCCGCAAAATCGGCGTGATTGGAGAGTGTAATGTTCAGTTTGCGCTCGATCCCAATTCCGAAGATTACCGCGTCATTGAAGTAAATGCGCGCCTTTCGAGATCTTCTGCCTTGGCTTCAAAAGCAACAGGTTACCCGCTCGCATTTGTAGCTGCAAAACTTGGGTTGGGATACGGACTGCATGAACTCAAGAATTCGGTCACGAAAGTAACGACTGCCTGTTTTGAACCGGCACTCGATTATGTGGTGGTGAAAATTCCACGCTGGGACCTGAATAAATTTGTGGGCGTTTCGAAAACCTTGGGCTCGAGTATGAAATCGGTTGGCGAGATCATGGCCATTGGTCGGTCATTCGAAGAAGCCATACAGAAAGGAATTAGGATGGTTGGCGGCGGGATGCATGGCTTCGTCGGAAACCGTGGCGAAATGGAGATTGATAACATTGACGAAGAATTGAAAAATCCGACAGACCGCCGTATTTTCGCAATCGCCGAAGCAATGAACAAAGGATATTCGGTCGATAAAATTTGGGAAATCACCCGTATTGATAAATGGTTTCTTCAAAAACTGGAAAATATTTTTCGTCTTCGCAATGAACTGCTTAGTTATAACTCGCTTGAAACGCTGCCAGTTGATTTGCTTCAACTTGCTAAAAAACAAGGATATTCAGATTTTCAGATTGCCAGGCTGGTCCTTAAAAGCGCTGATCTGTCTCTAAATGAAGATAACCTGAAAGTCAGGGCATTTCGCAAAAGTTTGGGAATCGTTCCATTTGTAAAGCAAATCGATACGCTTGCAGGAGAGTATCCGGCACAGACAAACTACCTGTATATTACCTATAATGGTTCCGAACATGATGTAGATTTTCAGCACGACAATAAATCAGTTATAGTTCTAGGTTCAGGAGCCTATCGGATTGGCTCGTCCGTCGAATTCGACTGGTGTTCAGTAAATGCAGTGAGCACAATCCGGAAAGAGGGTTTCCGCTCCATCATGATCAATTACAACCCTGAAACTGTCTCAACCGACTACGACACCTGCGACCGTCTTTATTTCGATGAATTGACACTCGAACGTGTACTCGATATCTGCGATCTTGAACAACCTTTGGGCACAGTTCTCTCGATGGGTGGGCAAATTCCAAACAACCTGGCAATGAAACTCGATCAGCAGGGAGTTCCGATCCTTGGAACCACCGCTGAAAAGATTGACAACGCCGAAGACCGGAATAAATTTTCGGCCATGCTCGACCGCCTTGAGGTTGACCAGCCACGCTGGAACCAACTCACCACAATTGATGACATCAACCGGTTTGTCGATGAAGTAGGTTTTCCTGTATTGATCCGCCCGTCGTACGTACTTTCGGGTGCTGCCATGAACGTTGTCTCAAATAAAGATCAATTACACCATTTCCTGACACTCGCAACCAAGGTTTCGAAAGAACACCCTGTTGTTGTTTCGGAATTTATCGAAAATGCCAAAGAGATTGAAGTTGATGCTGTTGCAAAAGACGGTGAGATTGTAGCTTACGCAATCTCCGAACATGTCGAATTTGCGGGTGTACATTCAGGAGATGCAACGATTGTCTTCCCGCCTCAAAAACTCTACATCGAAACCATCCGAAGGATTAAAAAGATATCCCGGAAGATTGCCAAAGCCCTCGAAATCACAGGGCCATTCAACATTCAGTATCTTGCCAAGGACAACGATATAAAGGTGATTGAATGCAACCTAAGGGCTTCACGGTCGTTTCCGTTTGTTTCGAAAGTATTAAAAACAAACCTGATAGAGATCGCAACCAAAGCAATGCTGAATGTGCCTTTCGAAAAGCCGGACAAGTCATTATTTGAATTGGATTATGTGGGAGTTAAGGCACCTCAATTTTCATTTCACCGTCTTTTAAATGCCGACCCGGTTAGTGGAGTCGATATGGCTTCAACAGGTGAAGTGGCCTGCATTGGTGAAAATTTTTACGAAGCGTTATTGAAATCGATGCTGTCTGTAGGATATCGCATTCCAAAGAAGAGCATCCTGATATCATCCGGGCCAACACGTGGCAAAGTAGAATTGCTCGAAAGCGCCCGAATGTTGAAAGAACGCGGCTTTACAATCTATGCAACAGGTGGAACACACAACTTCTTTCAGGAGAATGGTGTTGAAACCGAGCAGGTATTCTGGCCCGACGAAGATAAGCAGCCAAATACACTCGATCTGATCAAAAAACGAAAAGTTGAAATGGTGATCAACATCCCTAAAGATCATACAACCAGGGAAATATCAAATGGGTACAACATCCGTCGGAATGCAATCGATTTTAATATCCCGCTGATTACCAACGCCAGAGTTGCCAGCGCTTTTATCTATGCCATCTGCAAACTCGATATGAATGATATTTCGATTAAAGCATGGAATGAATACAAGTAGTGATTAAAGGTGTTTTGGAGAAATAAAAAATGAAAATGAGCAGTATACAACTAAATGCGTATACTGCTCATTTTCAATTTTTTTATCTGTTCACAGCTAACTGTTAATTGCTAATTGTTCACTGTTCATTGTTAATTACACCAGTCCCTGTTCACGCATCGCACATGCAACTTTAAGGAATCCGCTGATATTCGCACCTTTCACATAATTGATGTAACCATCAGGTTCTCTTCCGTTTTCAACACATGCCTCATGGATGTTGACCATGATTGACTGCAATTTAGAATCTACTTCTTCTGATGCCCACTTTGTCCGCATAGAATTTTGCGACATCTCAAGGCCCGATGTGGCAACGCCTCCGGCATTGGCAGCTTTCCCGGGACCATAAAGGATTTTATTCTGAATAAAAATATCCACAGCTTTGGCTGTTGAAGGCATATTTGCACCTTCAGCAACACAAATACAACCATTGTCTATCAACGTCTTGGCATCTTCTCCATGAAGTTCATTCTGTGTGGCACATGGCAATGCGATATCACATTTCACACCCCATGGACGTTCGTTCTCAAAGTATTTGGCACCTGGATATTCATCGGCATATTCTTTAATACGACCTCGCATTACATTTTTGAGTTCCATCACAAAAGCCAGTTTCTCAGCTGTAATTCCGTCTGCATCGTAAATATAACCATTCGAATCAGACATTGTTACCACCTTACCGCCTAATTGAGTCACTTTCTCAACAGCATATTGTGCAACATTACCAGAACCCGAAATGGCAACCGTTTTTCCGGCTATCGAATCACCTTTGGTCTTCAACATCTCCTGAGCAAAATAAGTTGTTCCATATCCCGTAGCTTCAGGCCGCATTAAACTTCCGCCCCAGTTGCACCCTTTTCCGGTAAGTGTACCTGTAAATTCGTTACGAAGTCGTTTGTACTGTCCATACATGTAACCGATTTCGCGGCCACCAACACCAATATCTCCCGCAGGAACATCGGTATCCGGACCAATATGTCGCTGAAGTTCTGTCATAAACGACTGACAAAAACGCATCACTTCATTATCTGATTTACCTTTAGAACTGAAGTCAGAACCTCCCTTTCCTCCGCCCATTGGCAATGTTGTCAAACTGTTCTTAAGCACCTGCTCAAAAGCAAGAAACTTTAGAATGCTTAGATTTACAGACGAATGGAAACGCAGCCCACCTTTATAAGGCCCAATAGCACTGTTCATTTGAATACGATATCCCTTATTTATTTCCACTTCACCCCGATCATTCAACCAGGGAACCCTGAATAAAATGACTCTTTCAGGTTCAGCCATTCTTTCAAGAATTTTCAACTTAGTATAAGCTGGATTCTTTAAAAGAAACGGCGCCAGGCTTTCGACAACTTCGCGCACCGCCTGATGAAACTCTTTCTCGTGTGGATTTTTAGCAATCAGATTTGCCATAAAATTCTCAATGAACAATTCTACTTCGTTACTCATAATTTGATAAATATTGGTGGTTGTAAAACATTACAATTTTACACTTTTTTATCTTATTTTGATAGCATTTATCACAAATAATTGATCTTTTTTTATACTTTCATTATAAATTGACACTTTGTATATCATTTCAATATATTTAATTTCAATATCTATTAAACAGATTTGATTTATTATCAATTTGATCGTGATTAGGCCTTTATCATGTCTATTTGACAAAATTCAAATATTTCATTCAATTATTCTATAGATTCACCATCCCAAAACGATGATTTAGTCCGGAGAATTAGATGCCTGGAAGCTGATTTTACCTTGTGATCCGATCAAAGGGGCAAGGTTCATGCGTCCTGAAATTGAAAACATTTCTGTTGTATACAGCCTTCAGTTCAAAACAAAAAGATATTCTGCATGTTGTATTAAAATCACAAACCACAATGAATTAATCAGGACAGCTACCTTTAGGTACCTTGGGAATTAATTACTGGTATGCAGTTCTCCTGTTTCATGGATTTATTTTTAAAGGAATGATCAATAACATCGCGAAAGCATAATTATATCAGTCAGCAATGAAATCAATTAAAGTTTTTATTATACTTCTTATCTGTCTTTTAATTCCTCTGGCCATTGGTGGAATCTCTGGGTTTGCAACAGCAACAAGTATTACCGACTGGTATGTTACCCTGAATAAACCGTCGTTTAATCCGCCCAACTACCTCTTTGCTCCTGTATGGACCACTCTATATGCGTTAATGGGAATTTCGCTATTTTTGGTCTGGAAATCACCTGAAGGGAGAGATCGAAACAATGCACTGGTCATCTTTGCGGTACAAATCGCACTTAATTTTATCTGGAGCTTTTTGTTCTTTAAATTCAATCTCATCGGAGTGGCGCTGGTCGAAATTGTGCTGCTTTGGATAAGCATCCTAATGATGATTATCTTCTTCAGGCGTATCAGCAAACTGGCAGCATTCCTCCAGATTCCTTACCTGCTTTGGGTCTCTTTTGCGTCAGTTCTAAACGCAGCCATTTGGTATTTAAACTAATAACAATTCGAATTTCTTACTTAATCTTCTTAAATAAAAATATGCCAGTCTATACAAAGCACGAAACACTAAAAATTCCAGCAACAGTCAATCAGGTTTGGGACTTTATCTCATCACCTCAAAATCTGAAGCACATCACCCCGGAATATATGGGATTTGATATCACAACCAAAAACCTGCCGGAAAAAGTGTACGCCGGTATGATCATAAGTTATACTGTCAGTCCGCTACTTGGTATTAAAATGAGATGGGTAACCGAAATAACCCATGTGAGTGAAAGGAAGTATTTTGTGGATGAACAACGCTTTGGACCCTATGCAATGTGGCACCATCAACACATCATCGAAGCGATCGAAGGTGGCGTTCTGATGACCGATATTGTAGATTATCAGCCGCCAATGGGATTTTTGGGTGCAATTGCCAATCAGTTAATTATAAAGAAACAGCTCAATGAAATTTTCACTTTCAGAACAAAAAAACTGGAAGAATATTTCGGAAAATTCGGACAGGGTGTCTAATGGTTGAAAAGGAAACACATCTGCTTTTTTCAAAAGTTTTTATTAATTATTTATCATTCAACGAAACAATATGAAACTACTCGAAAAAATTTTGGTGCCGATAGATGTCAATATAGATTTTAAAGAACAACTTAATACAGCAATCAAAATTGCCCGGTCGTACAATTCCGAAATAATCGTTATGTATGTACTCTCTGAAGAAATTGTTCATAATGACATTAAGGAGATTGTAATTAATGCCATTTCTGAAAATTTAAATAAGGTAAAAGAAATTCTCAAAAAAGAGGGGATACTAATTAAAGAACCTTCAATTGTTTTTGGCAATCCAGTTGACAAAATTCTACAATCAGCTATAAATGAAAATGTTAATTTAATCCTAATAGGTTCAGGCATCATCGACAAAAACGAAAAATTTAGACTGGGAATCAATGCGGATAAATTAATCAGGTTGTCAGATAAACCAGTTTGGGTTGTTAAGTCGAATGAAGAAACGAAATTAACAAACATACTATGTCCTGTTGATTTTTCAGATCCTTCCAGACGTGCGCTGAAGAATGCTATTATATTGTCAAAAAAATTTAAGGCAGCTTTAAGGATTTTAGGTGTTTATAAGCCATTTGTGACTACCTCCCTGAGATTGAAAGTGGACACGAAAGAGGAGAATGCTTATAGATTAGGACTGATTGAAAAAGAAATGAAACAATTTCTAAAAGAATTTGATTTACATGGAATAAATCACGTCATAGACATTCAGGCAGGAGTTGCCCACGAAAACATATTGCATACAATTAAAGAATACGGTCACGATTTATTAGTTATGGGAACAAATGGGCGTTCAGGATTAAACAGAATAGTAATGGGCAGCGTTACAGAGAAAGTTACCCGGGAAATGCCTTGTTCTTTTGTTACAACGAAAACACAAGACATTATTCAATTAAGATTTGACAATGAAATTAAGGAAATAGAAATCCATTTTAAAAATGCCAATGACTTGGTTGAAAACGGGTTCTATGAAGAAGCAATAAATCAATATTCTATTTGCTTACAGATTAATGATATGCATATTCCTTCTTTTTATAAACTTGCAGAATCATACAGACATATTGGCAAAAATGAAATAGCTGAATATTATGAGAATAGGGCGAAAGCTTTATTAGCCAGGCTATGGGATAAAAAAATTGAGTTTGAAATCAGAAAACATTATAGATCCGACAACTAAGTAATGTGAATAATTTTATAAAATGCACCATTAATTCATTTGCAGTAATTTGTTATTAACCGCTATTATTCTTTTCCTATGAATACATTCAACAAAATAATTAAAACCATCGAAAGGATTATTATTATAATCTTAATATCCCTGATGGCTTTTGTGCTTGTTCTTTCTGCTATTGAAGTTGGAATTATTGTTATTAAGGAGTTATCAAATCCTTTTGAGTCAAATGGAATTATTATTGATATTAATGGGTTAATGGAGATTTTCGGTTTTTTCTTAACTGTTTTAATAGGTTTTGAATTATTTGAAACTGTAAAATTGTATCTTAAGGAAAATGTTTTTCACGGGGAGGTTATCTTGCTTGTTAGTCTCATAGCTGTTTCACGTAAAGTAATCGTTATGGATTATTCTAAGGAAGATCCATTAACACTTTTTGCAATTGCGGCACTAATTGCTGCTATTTCTTTTGGCTATCATATAACAAAGAAGACATTGAGAGGTGATAAACCAAAAGACATGTAGTAAATTTGAGCTTTTATTCTATGCACATTTGCTAAAATTTTCATAATCAGTTCTTTTTAATTTTTGAAAACAAAATTTTCAACATAGGAATTGAAGCAAGGACAATAAATCCGAAAAGTAAATAGATACTGTAATTAATCAATTGAGGATAAGCTTTACCAAGAAAATATCCAAGCGGTGTAAGCGAACCAATCCAGATCACCCCACCGATAACGTTCAGGTAGCTGAATCGGGCCCACGAAATACCGGATGCTCCCGCAAGCATCGGAATAATCGTTCGAATAACGGGTAAAAATCGTCCTGTAATAAAAGCCCACATCCCATATTTTTCATAGAAAGCCTTACTCTTATCAAGGTAGGACCTTTTGAATATCCTTGCATCGGCCTTGTTGAAGAGTTTCGGG
>JAAFHB010000119.1 GCA_010906965.1 Mariniphaga sp.
CAGGGCATCGGTAAATTGTAACGAAACGGATACTGTGATGGTTCCCGCTGCCTGTCTGAGCAGCGCCGCCTGTCCATATCATGTAAAGATTCACCTCGATGCTAACAGGCAGTATCTTGTAAATGCAGCGTGTTATCCGCAAGATCAGATTGTCAACGAGAACTGGTTTATTCTCCCCCCCGCGATGGAGTATTATTACCGCAAGAATCATCCTGGTTATCGTGCTCTGCCGGTTTGGTTACCCGGAGCAAGGCAAAGTAATGAGATACAGATGGTGGAGCTGATCTATCCCGATGACCGGCTGATGGTTTATCTTCCAAAAGGAAACCTGGGAGAAAAGGGAATTGTTATTTTACAGGCGGCACACCGCAGGGCCGGAGCCACCCTTTTCTGGCACCTCGATGAACTATTCCTCGGAAGTACCAAAGATATTCACCAGATGGCAGCATCTCCTTCACCGGGCAATCACAAGCTTTTGATTGTAGATGAACTTGGAAATAGCAGCACCCGGTATTTTAAGGTGGTGGAATGAGGGAGGAGATGGAATGAGGGGGAGAGTGGGAGACAAGGTGTTGATGCCTAATCATGAAAGATGTCAATATTTCAAAACTCATATTCGATCGTAACTATTAATCAATATTTAGCCGCTTCGAGGGTTTTCTAACGCTCGAAGGGCTATCTTATCGATCATACATTTAGCTTATAAGCAATTTTTTGAGCGGTTAAAGCCAGTTCCGTGGCAAGAAAACAATGATCCTGCGACATTGCAGTTTCGGTGCGGTTGACCACATCGCTTACCAGTTGTTCGCCATAAGGCATATATACCTGCGAGCAATCGTAATACTTTGTTTCTTTTTGGTTAACCAAAAACAAATGATTTCCCCCTTTACGACCAGCAATATCAATATACTTTCGCATTTCAATATAACCCTCGGTGCCAAGGATAAACGTCCGGCCATCTCCCCACGTGTCGAGGCCATCAGGCGTGAACCAGTCGATACGAATGTAGCCCGTCGCGTGCGGACTACGCACATTCATATCACCGAAATCGGAATATTGGGGATATTTTGGGTTGTTGAAATTTCCTACCTGAGACGAACTGACCTCGGCTTGCTTTGAACCCGTATAAAAGAGAAACTGGTCGCACTGATGTGAGCCAATGTCGCATAAGATTCCACCTGCCTTTTCGGGATAAAAAAACCAGTCGGGACGGGTTTCAGGACGCATCCTGTGTGGCCCCATTCCGATTGTCTGAACCACCTTACCGATGGCACCCGACAAAATCAGTTCTCCTGCTTTCACCGACGCCGGATTACTTAAGCGTTCGCTGTAAACGATCGAATAAATACGTTTTGTTTCTTTCTGAACTTTTTTCACCTCTTTAAACTGGTCAAAAGTCAGTATGCCGGGCTTGTCGGTCATATAATCCTTTCCCGACTTCATCACGCGTATACCAAGTGGCGCCCGCTCGACGGGAATGGCCGCGCTGGCTACCAGTTGAATTGAATTGTCTTCAAGAATTTCTGCTTCGCTTTTGGCAATTTTAGCGTTTGGAAAGCGTTTGGTAAAATCGGGCAACAATTCGGGCTCTTTTGAATAGACTGCAACCAATTGTCCACCACCTTCGATCAGCGATTCGACCATCCCTAAAATATGACCGTGATTAATTCCAACGACTGAAAACCGGATGGTTTCTTTGGGGACAGGGCGTTTCGCGGGTTGTAATACGATCTCTTCAATCTGGTTGGTGTTGTAAGTGCCTTGCCCGAATAGATTGCCTGGCAACATCGTTGCGGCTGCTATGCCTGATACTGAAGCAAAAGAGTTTCTCAAAAAATTACGTCTGTTCGATTCCATATAGTTGTATTTGGTTTTATTGATTGTGATTTTTATTGGTTTTAAAGTTCAAATATACGCTTTCCTGTAAACAATCGACAAGTAACTTTCCATGAAAAATTAAGACCAGCTGTAACAAGGGAAGGAGAGAGGAGTAAGATTATTTAATAATATAATTAAACTTTGAAAGAAGAAGGATATTGTTGATTGTTTCTTAATTTTTTTGAATACGCGGATCAAATCATCAAATTTTAAAATTGCCTGATCGTCTCTATTTCTTAAATATAAAATAAACAGCCAGCACCAGAAAACAGAATCCGATCAGGTGGTTCATCCTGAATGTTTCTGTTTTAAAGACCACGAGTGAAAATATCACGAACACCGAAAGTGTGATCACCTCCTGAATGACTTTTAACTCCATCAAGGAAAAAGGTCCATTATTTCCTTCGAACCCGATCCGGTTGGCCGGAACCTGGAAACAATACTCGAAGAATGCAATCGCCCAGCTGATTAGTATAATAGGAACAAGCCCCAGGGTTTCGGACCATTTCATCTCTTTGAATTTCAAATGACCATACCAGGCAACGGTCATAAAAGTGTTGGACAGTATCAAAAGTCCAATCGTATATAAGCCTTTCATTATTAACGCAATAATTCTAACCAAAAAATAATGATGCCCCACAGGGGAATTAGCGTGCAAAAGTATAAATTTGAAGGTAGTAAAGCGTTCCAAATGCAGGTAACGCCGTTGTTTTGACTATTTTTAAACGATAATTAATACTAAATCCGATTATGAACCACAAAGCCATCCGGATCCCATTGGAAATTCAAATAGGGCAGGAGCTGTACCAACAGATCCAGGGGAAAGTCCTTGAGAGCATTCTGCGCGAGGCCAAGGTAGAAAAGACTGAGAATTACTTTAAAAACATCCTCCAGGGACATAGTTTCAAGGTGAACGAAAAACTGGCTCCCCGGCTTTACGAAAGCTTCCTGGATGTCAAACTAAGGCTGGGATTCGAAGAGCCCATCGAGTTTTACATTACGAATAATCCCGAGCTGAATGCATTTGCGGTCTCGCGGCTCGAAGTGGACGAGAGCCATATTATCAATATCAACTCAGGACTCATTGATAAAGTGGATGATGATGAGCTCAAATTTATTGTGGGCCACGAAATTGGCCATTTAATCAGTAACAATGCCAATATCGCGCAGTTGTTGAACTTTGTTTTTCAGGACCAGGCACAATCGCCGCTGATGATGCAGCATAAAATTGCGGTATGGGATAAACTATCGGAGCTAACGGCTGACAGGTTTGGATTCATCGCTTGTGGCAGGTTAGATAAGGTGCTCTCCTGTTTCTTTAAAATGGCTTCCGGCCTCAGCGTTGAGCGGCTAAATTTCGATCCGAAGGCTTTTAGTTTAGAGAACGAGGAGATTCTGAAATATTTCAAGGAGACAGGATCAGGGAATCTGTTGTCGCACCCGATCAACCCCATCAGGATCAAGGCGGTCGAGTTGTTCGAAACTTCTGATTTGTACAGGAACCTCCTGGCTGGTACCGAACTTAGGGAAGATAAAAAGCTGGATACACAGGTATCGGAGCTGATCCAAAGTCTGATGGTGATCAGTAATTCGCCGGTTAATTTTCATCGCATCAGTTTTATAGCTTCAGCAGGTTTAATTGTAGCTGGTATCGATAAGGCGATTGAACCGGATGAGTACAAAAAAATCATCGAAGAACTTTCGGCTTTTACTGTTTTTCCAAAACAGACACTTAAACAGATGATTGATGACAACAAAATGGAGGAGTTTTTTGAAAATTCGGTAAAAGCGCTGTTGGAAATTAACCCGGGTGAGAAAAATATGATGATGGAATATATGATCAATATTATTATTGCCGACAGCACCATTTCGGAAGGTGAACTCAATTTTATTTTTGATTTTGGCGTAAAACTGGGCTTCGAACGGAAAGAGATTGCGCAGATCTTTGCCAGCTCGATCCAGGAGCAGTTTATTCCAAATATCTATTTGTAATTGAATAATGGCCAGTGCCAGAAGCTATAAAATGTTAAAGTTTTCAATATAAGCTGGTGGATTTTGGTGATTAAGAGATTTGGTGGCATTATTTTTACTTTTTGAAGAACCTAAAATATGACTAAATATTTTACACATTACTTAAAATGGGAAAATAGATTCGCCTGTTCAAAATGACGTTTAGCTGAGCTGAATTAAACCTTTTGATTTGAAGACAATCCAAAGGGAAATTTACGTAAAGTTTAAATAACGAATTTTAATAATTAAAGAGATGAAAGCAAAAATTTTAAGTCTGGTATTACTGATGGGTTTGTCGGTTGCAGTATTTGCACAAAAGACAGAGAATGGTTCTAAAAATTCAATGCGTGGACAAGACCGTCCGATGATGATGAAGGATGGGAATAGAGGATCTTCCGATGGTCTGAATCTTACGGATGCGCAAAAAGATGCCTTTAAAGAAAACAGGCTGGCCATGCAAAAACAAATTCAACCATTACATAATGAACTTGGCGAGGCCAAAGCACATCAAAAAACGTTAGTGACTGCTGAAAAAACAGATCTGTCAGCCATCAATAAAAACATCGAAAAAATGGGAGCACTTCGCGTTGAAATGGCCAAGATACAAGCCAAACATCACCTTGACATGCGTGCCCAGCTTACTGACGATCAACGGCTAAAGTTTGATCTTAAGAAAGGGAGAATGGGACATGAAAACGGTTCTAAAGGGATGAAACAGGGTCGTGGTATGCGTGGTGCGCATCCAATGATTTAAATGATTTAGTATTTAAGGAATGGGCTGTCGCGGGAATTATCCTTTGCGGCAGCCCATTTATGGTTTTCTGATGTTTGGGATGGTTAATTGGATTTTAGAACGATTGCCAAAAGCCAGTGGCTCTTTTCGTCAGCCATTTGAAAACTGTTTGCCAATTTTGCCCATACAATCTGTCATAGCATCTGAAATTTTAACCTTTTTTCCTTTTCTGCTTATACTTTTAACTTACAATCCTGAGTATATTTGCCCATTATAAATTTATTTAATGAGGTTATCTAATTTAACGTATACCTGCATCCTGCTTTTATGTTTTTCAATTGCAAGAGCTGAAGCACCCGATCTTTCATCCCGATTGCTTTCTATCCCTCCACACCGTGTGATACGTACCTGCTGTGCTTTTGGATCGGATTTGCATCTGATGCTCGTTCCTATTTTGAAATATACCGATATTACAAGTGTTGACCAGCTTGGACCTCACAGCTATCTTGGAAATGACGGAGAGGGGAACGGAATCATTTATACCCAACGCGGAGGCTTTATTGATATGGGACACTTGCGCGATCAGGCCGACTGGACAGCCTATTTATATTCGCGAATTGTACTGGCGAGACAAAATGGAAATCTAACCCTGCATCTCGGACGTGAAGGCGGGCCAAAACAATTGAATTTATACATTCCTGCCAATCTTAGCACGGATGATGCGCTGCAGCTTGCAGGTCGCATTGCCTATGATCTTTCGATCTGGCACGAAATTGCAACGTGGTATGGCAGTTCAACAATTCCATTTGTGCCCGAACGTTATTCCAGCTTTTCGGTTGAGGATCCGTACTCGAATCTTCTGGGTGTTACTGTCGGTATAGCGGCAATTAAGAGTGGCTTACCTTACGAAGAGGCAATGACGCAACTGATTGGGAAAACATTGAATACCTTGTTAGCAGTTGTTTCTCAGAATGAGACCTATAACGCCATGGAAGAAGTCAGAAATATCTGGTGGACACGCGAAAAATCTTTACCAAACCGTGATGTTCTGATCGAAAGACAGTTGTATGTTTACTCATGCCTGGAGCCATGGCTCGTTCCGGGATGGAATGATAATGATTTGACATCCTTCGACTTAAATGTACCTGAACTGACAAAGGATGGCCGTTTACTTACAAACTTTTATGAGCTTGATTTTAAGCTGAACCATAAATTTCCTATAAAAGAGATATTTGCATCGAAAACGGACCGCAGGGTAACACAGGCTGACTTTGGAAAATTAATTACACATATCGCCAGGGATATTGATTTGGAGGAAGTGAAAAAGGGAGACAGAAGTCAGAAGTCCGGAGATTGAGGACGGAAGACGGAGATGGGAGAGTGGCCGGATCGTTTTAGAGCACGGGGAGTCAGTGTGGGTTTGTCTGAAAACCTGTGTTGTTTTAATTTGAAATACAGAGTATTAAATATTTTTAAGGCTCCGAAAACTTGATCCAAAAACGGGAATTCCCCGAAACCCGTTTATTAGTTGTATCTTTGCCAGATAATTCATTACAGTAGATTCTTTTTTGTTATCAAAAACGATTACTGTCTAAAAAAGATTCATGTCATTTAAGTCATTAGAAATTATTGAACCAATTCTTCAGTCACTTATCGAAGAAGGTTATTCCACCCCAACACCCATTCAAGCACAGGCAATTCCGATTGTATTAGACGGGAGAGATTTATTGGGATGTGCTCAAACAGGAACCGGAAAAACAGCAGCATTTGCAATTCCAATTCTTCAATTATTAAGCAACAGTCAATCATACGATAAGCGGAAGAAGATCAGAAGCCTGATCCTTACTCCGACACGCGAACTTGCCATTCAGATCGGTGAAAGCTTTAAAAGTTACGGTAGACACACGAAGATGAACTACACGGTAATCTTCGGTGGTGTCAGCCAGTTTGCGCAAACACAGGCTTTGCAGCGCGGAGTCGACATTTTAGTTGCTACTCCCGGACGTTTGCTCGATTTGATGAACCAGGGATTTATTTCTCTCAGGGATATCGAAATATTTGTATTGGACGAAGCCGATTGCATGTTGGATATGGGGTTTATTCATGATGTTAAAAAAGTACTGGCCGCTCTTCCACGTTCGCGTCAATCGCTCTTTTTCTCTGCTACAATGCCTCCCGAGATTGTAAAACTGGCCGATACAATTTGTAAAAATCCATCTCAAGTGACCATTACACCGGGTCAGCCGACAGTCGATATCATCGAACAGTTCATATACTTTGTCGACAAGGGAAACAAAAGCGCCCTCTTGATCGATGTATTGGCCGACAAAAAGATTAAATCAGCATTGGTTTTCACACGTACCAAACATGGCGCCGACAAGGTGGTCAAAGATTTGTTACGTCACGATATTAAATCGGAGGCCATTCATGGAAATAAGGCTCAGAACGCCCGTCAACGTGCGCTGGCAAATTTTAAAGATCAAACAACCAGGGTTTTGGTTGCAACTGACATTGCCGCACGCGGAATCGATGTGGATGATATGGAGTTTGTAATCAATTACGAAATGCCAAATATTTCTGAAACATATGTTCACAGGATTGGCCGTACCGGACGCGCAGGCGCAAACGGAACCGCTTATTCATTCTGTGATGCCGAAGAAAAAGCTTATTTGAAGGATATTGAAAAATTGATCAGAAAAAAGATTCCTGTGATCGAAAATCATCCTTATCCATTGATTGATCTTCATCCGGTGAAAGCACCAAAACAACAACAACGCCCTTCAAGGACAAATTTTGCAAGACCAAAACCTGAAGGAGTTGGCGATCGCAGAAGACTGGTCCGCAACCCCCGGTAAGGCTGGTTCATTATAAGTCATTAGGTCATTAATGATCGTTTTACGGATATTCAAAAACTTATTTATAACAGATTCAAAAACCCCGAAACAGTATCGAATTGATTCGGGGTTTTTATATTGAATGGCAGCCAGTTGCCAGTGGCCAGCTACTATAAATCTGTTTTCACAAATTTTTAACTTTATTTAGGGAGACCATAAGTTTCCATCACATAATCGACATCCTTATCACCACGTCCGCTCAGGTTTACAAGAATCGATTGTCTTGGATTCTCTTTGGCCAGTTTAAGCGCATAGGCAACCGCATGTGCACTTTCCAACGCTGGGATAATTCCTTCCAGACGACTTAATTCGTAAAAAGCATCAATGGTTTCGTCATCGGTAGCTGTTTCGTAGATCACTTTTTTCAGGTCTTTTAACATACAATGTTCAGGTCCTACTCCCGGATAGTCCAATCCACTTGCTACAGAATAGACAGGAGATGGTTCCCCTTTTTCGTCCTGTAACAGGTAACATTTAAATCCGTGGATCATGCCGGGTGTTCCAAGTGTCATCGTTGCTGCATGATCGCCTAAATTAAGCGAACGTCCTGCTGGTTCTATGCCATAAAGTTTAACTTCTTCGTCTTCGAGAAAAGCAGAGAATATACCAATTGAATTACTTCCACCCCCAACACAAGCGACAACATTATCAGGTAGTTCACCTGTCATATCGTGGAATTGTTCTTTGGCTTCAATGCCAACAACACGTTGAAAATCGCGCACCATCATTGGGAAAGGGTGTGGTCCGACAACCGATCCGATGCAGTAAATGCTGTTTTCAGGATCTTCCATATAGGCTGCAAATGCGGAATCAACAGCCTCTTTCAACGTTTTAAGTCCAAAAGATACCGGAACGACTTTCGCACCTAAAATTTTCATCCTCACCACATTTGGATGTTCCTTTACGATATCAACTTCACCCATGTGAATTTCGCATTCCAGACCAAAATAGGCTGCTGCAGTTGCGAGTGCAACGCCATGTTGACCAGCGCCTGTTTCAGCAATCAGTTTTTTCTTACCAAGGTATTTGGCCAGCAAAGCTTCTCCCATGCAATGGTTTAGTTTGTGGGCACCTGTGTGGTTCAGATCTTCGCGTTTCAGGTAAATCCGGCCACCGTATTTTGTTGATAATCTGTTGCAATAATACACAGGTGTTGGTCTTCCCTGGTAATGTTTACGGATGCTTCGTAACTCCGAAATGAAATGATGCGATTTGCTGATTGAATAATAAGCATCTGTTATCTTCTCCATTTCCTTCTGAAGATTGGGTGGAATAAAACTTCCGCCATATGCTTCAAAAAAGCCTTCAGTATCAGGATAATTTTTAAAATAGTTTGTTGACATACGTTTATATAGTTGATAAATAATGAATTGTGATGGCAGGTTTCTATTTATCAACCAGCACATTGATTTTACTACTTGATGCTTCTACTAATCCGCCATTAATCTCGAAATAGGTGATCAGGCCATGTGTATCTTTAATCTTTATTTTGCCTTTGGTAAGCGTCGAAATAATAGGCGCATGATGATCCATAATTTCAAACGATCCCAGCATTCCAGGTAGTTTTACAATTGTAATCTCTCCCGTATACAAGAGTTTTTCCGGCGAAATAATTTCAAGGTATATCATATAGTTTTAAATTACCAGATCGGATTTTTGTGATTTACTTTGATTCAGCAAGCAATTTTTCCCCTTTTTCAATGGCCTCCTCAAGTGTCCCAACCATGCTAAAAGCAGTTTCTGGATATTGGTCAACTTTTCCGTCAATGATCGCATTGAATCCTTTGATTGTATCTTCAATAGCGACCCAAACTCCTTTCATTCCGGTGAATTGCTCCGCAACAAAGAACGGCTGCGATAAGAACCGCTGTACGCGACGTGCCCTGGAGACAATCAATTTATCGGTCTCGGAAAGTTCATCCATCCCAAGAATCGCGATGATGTCCTGCAATTCGCGGTATCGCTGCAAAAGTTCTTTAACCCGTTGAGCCGTATCGTAGTGCTCTTTGCCGACAATTTCGGGTGTAAGTATCCGTGATGTTGAGTCAAGCGGATCGACAGCCGGGTAAATACCCATTTCTGAGATTTTACGGTTCAAAACGGTGGTGGCATCAAGATGGGCAAAAGTAGTAGCCGGCGCCGGGTCTGTTAAGTCATCTGCCGGAACATATACTGCCTGCACTGATGTTATTGATCCATATTTGGTTGAGGTAATCCGTTCTTGCAATAAACCCATTTCTGTTGCTAATGTAGGCTGATAACCTACAGCCGATGGCATACGGCCAAGTAATGCCGAAACCTCGGAACCCGCCTGCGTAAACCTGAAAATATTATCAACAAAGAAAAGGATATCATTCCCTTTCCCTTTTTTGTCGCCATCGCGGAAGTATTCCGCTACTGCAAGCCCCGAAAGAGCAACTCTTGCACGGGCACCCGGGGGTTCATTCATCTGTCCAAAAACGAGTGTCGCTTTCGATTTGGCGAGTTCTTCACGATCGACAAGGCTCAGATCCCATCCGCCTTTCAGCATATCTTCCTTGAAAGCTTCACCATATCGTATTACACCCGATTCAATCATTTCGCGGAGCAGGTCATTGCCTTCGCGTGTTCTTTCACCAACACCGGCAAATACCGATTGTCCGTCGTATTTTTTGGCGATGTTGTTAATCAACTCCATGATGATTACTGTCTTACCAACACCGGCACCACCGAAGAGTCCGATTTTGCCACCTTTTGAATAAGGTTCAAGCAAGTCGATCACTTTTATACCTGTAAAAAGAACCTCCTTTTCGGTGGAGAGATCTTCGAACCGGGGTGGATCGTTATGAATCTCGTAACTTCTATCTTTTGGAATTGGTCCTATACCATCAATTGCTTCGCCGATCACATTGAGTAGCCGTCCTTTAATTATCTCACCAACAGGCATCGAAATTGCTTTACCGGTGGCAGTAACCTCCATTCCGCGCGATAGTCCGTCAGTCGAGTCCATGGCGACTGTTCGTATTGTTTGTTCACCAATGTGTTGCTGACATTCGAGAATTAACACCTGACCGTTTTCGCGCGTGATTTCGAGAGCGTCAAATATTCTGGGCAACTCATTTCCCTCTTGCTCGAAGCTGACATCAACAACAGGTCCGATTACCTGAATGATTTTGCCTTTGGATTGCGACATATTTCCTTATTTTATTGAAATTTCTTTATAACTCACAATTTGTAACTATCTGAATATATTAACCTCTTTGCGCATTTGCGCCGCTTACAATCTCCAAAATTTCATTGGTAATTGCAGCCTGACGTGCCTGGTTGTATTGCAGCTTCAACTCTCTGATTAATACGCCTGCATTATCTGTCGCCTTATGCATTGCCGTCATACGGGCACCGTGCTCCGAAGCGATCGAATCAAGAATTGCTTTATAAAACTGTATTCTAAGTGATTGTGGAATAATTATATCCGCTATTTCCTGCATTGAAGGCTCGAAAATATAATTTTTAAGCATTTCGCCTTTTATGGGTTGAACGCTTTCGGTCGGCTCCGTTAGAACCGGCAGAAACTGTTCGGTAACCAGATTTTGAACAGCAGCATTTTTAAACTGATTGTAAACGACTTCAATATGATCGTAAATGCCCATCGTGTAACCTTCCATGAAACATTTCGTGATTTCGGATATATTGGTAAAACTCAGTTCTTCATAAATATCCAGAAAGCTTTTGATTACTTTAATCCCTTTGCTTTTAAGTCCGTCAACACCTTTCTTGCCAATCGCAATAACATCGACTCTGCCTTTTTGTGAATACTCCTGATAGGTCTCAAAGTAAAGCTCCGTTGTCCTTTTTACAACATTTGAGTTGAAACCACCGCAAAGACCTCTGTCAGAAGTTATCGCAACAATCAGGATCTTCTCCTTGTTTTTTCGGAAGGCATATTTATTTTCAACGGAATAATCAAGATTGCTGCTTACAGTAGTCAATATCTCATTCAGTTTTTCGGCATACGGGCGCATCATATGAATTGCATCCTGCGCTTTTCGCAGCTTGGCCGCTGAAACCATTTTCATGGCGCTGGTGACCTGCTGAGTCGATTTCACCGAAGCAATTCTGGTCCTTATGTCTTTTAAATTAGCCATTCTCTGAATTTATCTGTCAGGTAATTCGATTGCAATTAAGCGATTAAAATTTATTTATATTTCGCAGCAACTTCGCTTGCCACTTTTTCAAGCACAAGTGTTTCATTATCACCAATAATTCCTTGTTCCAACACATCGAGTATATCTCTGTGTTTTGCTTCCATCACTTCCAAAAATTCTAATTCAAAAGCCTGGATCAGGTGTTTGGGAACATTCATTAACAACCCCTTGGTTCCGCAGTAGAGGATCGCAATCTGATTCTCTACTTTCATCGGCGAAAACTGGTTTTGTTTCAGAATTTCGAGGTTACGAACCCCTTTTTCGAGCACCGTTTTTGTTGCGGGATCGAGGTCGGAACTGAATTTAGAGAATGCTTCAAGTTCGCGGAATTCTGCCTGGGCAATTTTTAGTGTGCCTGCAACTTTCTTCATCGCTTTGATCTGAGCATTTCCACCAACACGCGAAACCGAAATTCCAACATTAATAGCCGGGCGAATTCCTGCATTGAATAAATTCGATTCGAGGAAAATCTGGCCATCGGTAATGGAAATCACGTTGGTAGGTATATAGGCCGAAACGTCACCATCCATCGTTTCAATAATGGGAAGGGCAGTTAACGAACCGCCACCTTTAATCATATGTTTGATCGATTCAGGCACATCATTCATCTGTTGAGCAACCGCTTCAGTCGAATTTATTTTTGCAGCGCGTTCAAGCAACCGCGAATGGAGGTAGAACACATCACCGGGATATGCTTCACGTCCCGGCGGGCGACGAAGAAGTAATGAAACTTCGCGATAGGCGACGGCCTGTTTCGACAGATCGTCGTATACAATTAGTGCCGAACGACCGGTATCTCTGAAGAATTCACCGATGGCAGCACCGGCAAAAGGTGCATAGAACTGAAGTGCTGCAGGATCGGAAGCGGTTGACATCACGATTACCGAGTATGGCATTGCCCCACGTTCCTCAAGTGTCTTTGCGATATTTGCTACAGTTGATCCTTTCTGACCAATGGCGACATATATACAATAAACAGGTTCTCCTTTTTCGTAAAACTCTTTTTGATTGATGATTGCATCAATCGCAATGGCAGTTTTACCAGTTTGCCGGTCACCAATAATCAATTCACGCTGTCCGCGTCCAATCGGAATCATTGCATCAATTGCCTTGATGCCGGTTTGTAACGGTTCATTCACCGGCTGGCGGTAAATGACTCCCGGCGCTTTACGTTCCAAAGGAAATTCAAAGAGTTCACCAGTGATTGGTCCTTTACCATCAAGCGGTTGCCCAAGTGTGTTGATTACGCGACCCAGTAAGCCTTCTCCAACATTAATAGAAGCAATTTTATTGGTTCTTTTAACATGATCGCCCTCCTTTATCTTTTCTGAAGCACCAAGCAAAACGCAGCCCACATTGTCTTCTTCGAGGTTTAATACGATACCCATTACCCCTGAGTCGAATTCAACCATCTCGTTTGACTGAATATTTGACAAACCGTATACGCGTGCAATGCCGTCACCTACTTGCAACACAGTTCCAATTTCGGCAAATTCGGCTTCACTATTGAAACCATCCAACTGTTTCTTCAGTATTTCGGAAACTTCAGCAGGTTTTATTCCGGCCATAATATCAACGTTTAAAATATTCTATTTCTGTATTTTAATTCTTATTTGCCAAAAGCTCTCTTTTCAGCTTTTTCAATTTGGCAGCCACACTTGCATCAATCTGCTGGTCTTCAACCTGCAAAATAAACCCTCCAATAATTTTGCTGTCAACCGTACAGGTTAAATCAACTTCTGTGTGATAGCGCTTCCGGATCAAGGTTCGAAACTGCTCTAATGTGGCCGGATCTATTTCGAATGCACTTATCAGGTTAGCCGCTTTGTAGCCTGCTTCACGACGATAAGTTTCATGAAAGTTTCTGGTAATATCCTTCAAATATCCTTCGCGATTATTGGTGATGAGAAGCATAAGAAAAGAGTACGTCAGCGTATTTGTTTTTTGTGCAAAGACATTCTCAAAAAGCTGTCGTTTCTCTTTCAATCCGATTACCGGACTGGCAAGCACATGATTGAAAGCCGGCATAGTCTCGAAAAGCTGATGAATCATCTCCATATCGATTTTAACTGCTTCATCCACCTTCTTTTCCTTTGCCAAACTCAATAGTGCTTTCGCGTATCTTACCGAGATTTTACCCTCATCCATTTTAAGTCATTTTAATGAAAACTTTCTGCATGAAAACCCGTTTCCTGATGTGCCAGATTAATTCAAGTTGATTTTATCAACATAATTCTGAATGAGTTCTTTTTGCCGACCTTCATCCGCAAGTTTTTCTTCCAATATTTTCCCGGCAATCTCAACGGAGAAATTGGCAATCAGATTTTTAATATCACTGATTGCTGCATTTCGTTCGTGTTCGATCGAAGCTCTGGCGTTTTCCATTACCTTATTGGCTTCAATACCCGCTTCATGCCGGGCATCCCGAATGATCGATTCCTTCAAATCGCGCGCCTCTTTTACAATTCTTTCGCGTTCAAGTGTTGCCTCTTTTAAAATCTTTTCGTTCCCGGATTGCAAGAGCTTCATTTCCTCCTTCGCATTTTCGGCCGATTTCAATGACTCTATGATCAAATTTTCGCGGTCAGAAAGCGCTTTCAGTATCGGACCCCAGGCAAATCGCTTGAGGACCAATAATAAGATGGAGAAGGATACCAACATCCAAAAAAACAATCCAAATTCCGGCATTACTAATCCCATAATGAAAATATTTTGTTGGTAAACAAATCAAGTTGCATTTTACCGGACCATTAATGGCCCGTAAATAAGTGGATTATACGAATATAATCAGAAAGCAGATAACAATTGCGAAGAACGCAACCCCTTCAATCAAAGCTGCTGCAACAATCATGTTCGACCTTATATCTCCGGCGGCTTCAGGCTGGCGGGCAATTGCCTCAACTGCTGAACCTCCGATCCGGCCAATGCCAACCCCAGCTCCAATAGCAGCCAATCCTGCTCCGATTCCTGCGCCCATTTTTGCAATCGCCATATTCGCAGCTACTTGTAGAATTACAGCTAATGTTATCATACGAATTTGTATTTAAATGATTAAATTAAATTGTTATATATTTATATTTCAAAACTTTATTTTTAAATGCCCTTAATACTAAACGACTTCGGCATGAGGCTTATGATTTTCGAGTGCCATTCCAATGTAAATCGCAGATAATAACGTAAATACATAGGCTTGAATAAACGAAACCAGCAATTCGAGAATACTCATAAAAACAGTAAACGAAATAGAGACGATTGAAACACCATAAGCTGCAACTGCACTTTTTTCGCCAAATATGAAGATCATACTATAAAAACCCAATGCAATGATGTGACCAGCCGTAATGTTTGCAAATAAACGAATTGTCAATACAAACGGTTTTATGAAGACGCTCATAATTTCTACAATGGGCATTAATGGGATCGGAAATTTCAGCCACCAGGGGATTCCGGGTGCATTCACCAAATGAACCCAATAATCGCGCGAGCCGCTTAATGAGGTAATCAAAAATGTGAAGGTCGCGAGAACAAGTGTAATTGAGATATCTCCCGTCAGATTGGCTCCTCCCGGAAAAAAAGGAAAAAGGCCCATTATATTATTGATAAATATAAAAAAGAAAATGGTCAGCAAATAGGGAAGATACTTTTCATATTTTTCATTTCCAATCGAAGGCCGTGCAATATCGTCACGAATAAAGAGAACGATTGGTTCAATCCAACCTTGAAGCCCTTTTGGTGCTTTGTCGAAATTTTCACGATACCTCTTAGCGACAGAAATGAATATGAGTAAAATAAGTAGAATGCTGATAAATAGAGATGTGACGTTCTTGGTTATGGAAAGATCCCATGGTCTTAGCTCAGTGCCATCTGCCATTACTTCAACAACTTTTCGCTGATATTTTCCTTCGGAAGCAATCTTAAAACCGTCGAATTCCTCGGTTCCGTGATGAAATTTGGATGACATAAAAACATGAAAACCAGAATTTTGACTATAAAGAATAACCGGCAGAGGTATCCCGATCTCAGTATGACCGATAGATGTAATATGCCATTCGTAACTATCCTTGATATGACCAAAAATAAGCTCGCCAGTGTTGAATTTCTTGGCGGCAACAGTATCAGATACAGCATGCTCATCATTCGCCATCAGTAAGTTAGCGGATGATGTAAGTACAAATAAAACTATTATTACCGATTTTAAGACTTTAATCATTTTAATAAATTGTCGGCCAAAAATAAACAAATTAATGAGATCATAAACTGATTTTCGAATGTTTTTTGATATGGCTCAAAACCAGGTAAACTTCAAAAATTGTATATGAAATATAGAAAACTATGAAAGTTAAAGCGAAGGGAATGGCTTGCGAATGATCGATTAGTAAACAAACCAGCATAAAAGTAAGGTAAACCATTAGTTTTAAGGTTACTGAAGCCATATAAGCGGTGGTAAACTTTCGTGTATTTTGTCCGGCGGCTTTCAAAACCAAAAGATGACCAAATGTCGTTACCACGGCAATCAATAAAATCTGATAAGGATAAGCTGCAAAATACCATGGCTTCAAAACGGTTGAAAATAAGGTTGCTGCAATTACAAAAACTATAAGTGTGAATATTAATATTTTAACGATAAACTGCCGGTAAGTAACAATCATGAATAGTAAGTTATATTAGTAATCATTTTATTTTTTCAGCAAAGTCCTGAACATGTAATAGAGTGCCAGAAAAGTGGCAAAAAGGGTAAGGCTGATTGTGAAAATTGATCCCGT
>JAAFHB010000505.1 GCA_010906965.1 Mariniphaga sp.
GCAGCGAATGCTATTCAAATTCATGTGACGAATGTATCTTAACTGGGCTTCAACCGAATTCCGGGTATCCTGTAGAAAAATATCATCGGACCAGCCTCCACCTTTTATAAGAATAAATTTGCCATTGATTTCAAAAGCCCGGTTCTTATCACTGTTTAAATAACTGCGGATTTCCCTGATTCCATACTTCTTATCTACACGGTCAATCACAATGTTTTCAGCAATAAATTCAGTTTTGAGGTTGTACATCTTTACTTTCCCCATTCCATTAGGCCACCACAACTGTACATTTTTAACAGATAACTGATTGAATTCATGCGGATCGAACCGATATGACAGCGTATCGTTAGCATTAACAGTAACTTTTTTCTCGACTTTACCTAATTCGTAATCAATTCGAAGAATGCCCGTTACAGGTTTATTCGTGCTATTTACAATCTCAGCCTGAATAAAGAGATCAGCTGATTTTTTTGATACTGTATCCACTTTTGAATAGACAAAGGGACTTCTGATTTTTATCCCATGGTTAATTTCAAGAAAAACCTCTCTGAAGATCCCCATGCTCCGATCGGATGGAATCGGATTCCAATCGCAAAAGCCAAGCGAATATTCACCATACTCATATTGAGCCAATTTCAATGCAATCGTATTTTCCCCTTCCTGTATAAATGGATTAATATTGAATGTAAACATCCGGAAGGTTCCCGCAAAAGAATCACTACCAGCTACTTTCTTACCATTTATCCATAAATCAGCACGATAGTTTACTCCATTAAAACGAAGGGAGACATTTTTCCTAAGGTCTGCACCATTGAGCTTAAATGTTGTCCGAAACCACCATGGCTTCTTAAATTGCATGGTATCAACATTTTTCATATTAATTCCAAAAGTGGGGTCCTCTATAACCTTGGTTGTTGCCAGGCTTCCCAATACTGTTCCGGGAACAATCGCTACATACCATGATTTAACATCAAATCCATTTCGGGAGATCAACATATCATTAGTACCGACCAATTTTTCAGAAGGTTGCATCTTCCAGTTGGAAGATAGCACTTCAACTCTTGAAGTATTCCCGGCATCTGACATTTTTGGAGCAGCCATGGATGAAAAGGGTAAAATCAACAGCAAAATTAAAATAGAACATTTGAAGCACCTCTTCATCCGAAAATAAATTGATTTTTCCAATTTGGACGGAATTCTCAAAGTTTTAATTACAATTGAGTTCATGCCGCTTATTAATAATTGTTGTCTCATAAATATAGTTTTGAATTGATCGATGAAACCATAAAACCTTGATTACTCTTAATACTAACAAAGAAAAATTATTGAGGTAAGATTAACTACCAGTTTTTTATTCATTTTACATTTTATTTTAACCCAATATTGCCTAAATAATAAACAACGCGACAAAAAGGGTTAAAATTCTTATTAAAAACCTCCACAAATCTGTTACTTCGATTCAGGATCATTAAAATTTACTATTGAATATGAATTCAAAAATGACTGCAACAACTTCCTTATAAAATGTCTCGTTAAAAATATATAGCTGCATTTCGGTCCTAAGTTCTTCAGACTTATTATTTTTGTCCGGAATATGACAGGCATATGTTTATTTAATATTTTAATACCCT
>JAAFHB010000506.1 GCA_010906965.1 Mariniphaga sp.
GAAGGTTTTCAGCATCGAAATCAGGCCGGGGATATACAATCAATCCAAATTCATCGATTATTCGCTTGTATTCAAACCATTTATGGAAAATGACAAGGTTGTCGCCACCGATCAGTAATTTAAATTGATGTTCAGGATAATTCTCCCTGAGTTTTTCCAGTGTATTGATTGTAAACGTAGGGCGGGGGAGATGAAACTCAAAATCACTTGCCTTCATTCCTGGTTCATTTTCAATAGCCAGTTTTACCATTTTCAGGCGCTCGGCTTCAGGCAACAGATCGATGTTCTTCTTTAAAGGATTCCGGGGTGAGACAAGAAACCATAATTCATCTGCTGCACCTTGTGTAAGTACTTCCCTTGCAATCGCAAGGTGGCCGTTGTGGATTGGATTGAATGATCCTGAAAATATGGCGATTTGCATGGCTGCTCGGGTAAGATTATATTTGTTAAATTCATATGCACTATATAATTGAGACTTCTTGCGGCTGGCTTCTGGCTGCTGGAAACTGGCAATATGCTGCATTTAACTTCTATATTCGGACTTCCGTCTCCTGACTTTTCAGCCACAATTCTTCAAATCCGGACTTTTTTCGAGAAATTCACTGACTTTTTCTTCTGCTTCCTGAAGTGCAACTTCAAGTTTATCATTGATAATGATGATATCAAATAAGTTAGCATAGGTCATTTCATGTTCAGCCTTTGCAATCCGTTCTTTAATCACATCTGGACAGTCGGTTGATCGCGCCAATAATCTGTTTTCAAGTTCCTGAATGGAAGGTGGCTGAATATAAACAGCAAGTGCTTTTTCGCCGTAATATTTTTTGATATTGCTTCCGCCAACCACATCGACATCAAAGAGAATGTTTTGTCCGTTTTTGCATATCCGATCTACCTCGCTTTTCAGCGTACCATAAAAACAACCGGGATAAACCTCTTCCCATTCAAGAAATTCTTCGTGTCTAATTTTAAGCTTGAATTCATCAACACTAAGAAAATAGTAATCCATACTATTTTGTTCTTGCCCACGTGGCTTACGCGTTGTGGCAGAGATCGAGAAAGCGAAATTCAGATTACGGGACAGTAGATGTTTTACGATTGTTGTTTTACCGGCACCTGACGGTGCGGAAAATATGACCAGTTTGCCTTCCTTCATGTATTAAAACAGATTGAATACTAAAACTAATGTGTTTAAGCAGTTTGAATTTTATAACGCATTCAACAATTGCTCTTTGATTTTTTCGAGTGCATCTTTCATTCCGATCACCAGTTTCTGCATTTCGGTGTGGTTTGCCTTCGACCCGAGCGTATTGATTTCACGGCCAATCTCCTGCGCAATAAACCCAAGCTTTTTACCAACAGGTTCATCCAGTTCAAGCGTTTCGATAAAGTAGGAACAATGATGAGCTAACCGGACTTTTTCTTCGTTGATATCCAACTTCTCAAGATAGAAAATCATCTCTTGCTCAAGACGGTTGTGATCAACTCCTTCGGGCGACGCGAGTTCTTTCAATCCATCCAGAATCCGTTCCTTCACTTTGGCGGTACGCTCAATTTCAAAAGGCTCGATTTGTTTGAGTAAGGTTGTTATTA
>JAAFHB010000120.1 GCA_010906965.1 Mariniphaga sp.
TGAAATGGCTGTGCAAAGATTTCCGAGGAAAACGATGACAATATAAATAGTAGAAAAACAATACGTTTAGCAGAGATCTTCATAAAACATTATTTTTGCCAAATTTATAAACTACTTTGCATTTAGCAATAGATTTCCTGATGGAATACCCAAAAAGGCCGGATTATCTCCGGCCTCTTCATTGTTGTATTTAAAGAATTTTGAAAAATATTGATACTTAAAGCAAAACAGGTTCAGGGAATTAAGTTCACACTTCCATAGCTGCTCTCAATTTGGACAGAAGACTTTGGGTTTTCGGAGTTTCCGACGGTTCCGGTTACTTCATAGCTTGTGTTTTCGCGCATTCTGTTTAGTTTACCGTCGGGATGCTTAATGTCGCTGTAACGTACTTTGCCGTTTAGTTTGTAGGATGCATCGGATGCAATTCCCAGTTTTATCCCGGCATATTTGTTCACGATGGTAATACTCTCGAAACCAGACGGAATCTCCCTGACAGTAACACCTCCGTATCCATTGATCAAACTAAGTTTTGTATTCAGTTTCTCGACGGTTATTCCAGTGTACATCGAGTTTAATACTAAGGTATTGATGTTTTCGATGCTGAAATTATCATATTTCGAATCGGCATTAATTTGATTGCAGTGGCCGATATTCATTCCCGAGTAGCGGGTTTCAGCTTTCAGGTTATTCCCTTTTTCAAGTTTGAGTTTTGAATAGTGAAGTACCAGTGCAAGGTCTTTTATTGCCTCTAAATTTACTTTACTGTAAGCGACATCCAGTGTAAGGTCAGGTGAAAGCAATTTTTGACCGTTTAGCTCGCCATATTTAATTTCGAAAGTCCCTTTTGCGTTCAGGTCTTTCATATTGACCGTGCCATATTTTTGAACGACTGCCAGTTCACGATCGGCCGGAATTGAAACATGGTAATCGATGCTGAATTCATTATTTCCGTTCATCGTATTTTCAATTTCAGTGACCGCCACAATTGTGCTTCCATTCAGGTTCACCGTCACTTTGATGTTATCAAGAAGGCGCCGGGCTCTGTCGGATGTACCTTCCACCCAGATATTGGCTGAAACAATAACTGAATCGGTACGGTTGTTTTCAATGTAAATGTTTCCGTATTTATTGTTGATGTCGAGCTTCCTAACCGTATTTATGGGATAGTTTTTATATACTATTTTTGATATTCTTTCTGCATTGACGTTGAATGATATCAACAAGGCCATTACGGCCAGGATATTAAATTTCAGGGTTTTCATGTTTTTTGCCTTTTAAATGTTTTACGTTTTCCAAATCTGTTTTTATAGTGTTCACGATATCGAGCTTGGTTTGATAATATTCTATCATCGCATTGATGATTCTCTCGTCGTTGGGATTGGCCTTGTACTCTGCCTGCAAATTCACGAATAAACTGTCCATCTCTGAAAGCTCATGCTTGATCTGCACCAATTCCTTATGAGATCCAATTCCTTCATTGGCCATCCTTTCAAGGTCACGAATGCCGTTATTAATACTGTTTGTGTAATAGAAGGAGGCTTCGCCAAGATCACTTTTGGCAACTGCGGTCTCCTTTATCCCGGATTTCGGACTTCTGAAGTGGACATATAAATTAGCAGATAACAAGATGATTACAAGTACCGCAGCAACTTTCAAAAAAGGTGTCAGTTGAATTCCTTTTCTTTTGGATTCTGCAAGCCTGAGTCGCTCCCCGAATCGGTCAAAATGTCCGTCCAACGGTTCTTCCTCAAATTCATGACGGTTTTCAATGAATATTTTATCTAGTTCATCCATAACTTTTCTCCTTTGTCTGCTTTTCTTCTGTTATCTGTGAGGATCTCCCTCAGCCGCTGACGTGCCCTCGAGAACTGCGTCCGCGAAGTGACATTCTTAATTCCAAGGATTTCACTCACCTCTTCATGATCGTAACCCTCCAGCAGAATCAGCGACAGAATTGTACGATATCCTTCAGATAATGTGTTTATCGCTGATTTTATCTCTTCCACTGTAATCGACTCCGCTTCCGGTTCCGGCTCACTCATTACCGGAAGTTCAGCGTGTAGTTCTTCAAACAGCACTTTTCTTTTTCTTAATGCATCCAGAGAACGGTTGATTACAATCTTTTTAAGCCAGGCTCCGAAACTCACATCTCCGCTGTAAGTCTTTAGTTTCCCGAAGGCTGTCAGAAACGATTCCTGCATAATATCCTCAGCCTCTTCGGGCACACCCACGATTCGCAGGCTTGAGGAATACATCGACTTGTAGTAGAGCCTGTAAATCTCAAAGTGTGCTTTCTTGTCGCCATCTATGCAACGATCGAGCAAATCCTGGTGAATATTGATGTACTTGTTTTCCAATTGATCTGATTTTCGGGTAAAGGACGAAGTTATACTTTCTTTGTTGCATTAAATTTCTAATTTTATCAAAAATCATTATAACCTCATGAAGAGTTACGATCCGCAAATGCATACGGCAGAACATATTCTTAATCAGACAATGGTGAGGATGTTCGGTTGTGAAAGATCTTTTTCGAGTCACATCGAAAAGAAAAAATCGAAATGCGATTACCATTTTGTCCGTCCGTTGGCTCCTGTTGAGGAAATTGACCTTGTGAAACAGGTGAATGAAGTGATCAGCCGTAACCTTGAGGTGAAGGAACACTTTCTGACATTGGCTGAAGCATCTGATAAATTTAACCTGAGTCGTTTACCCGAAGAATCGGGTGATGAGGTTCGAATCGTTACAGTAGGCGATTATGATGCCTGCCCCTGCATTGGTCCGCATGTGAAGAACAGTTCCGAGATAGGTGTTTTTCAGTTGGTTTCCACTTCGTGCGAAAATGAGATTCTCCGTATTCGGTTCAAACTGGGGGAATCGCATGTAGATGTACGGTAGAAATATGGGGTAGAGACGCAATGCATTAGAGACGCAATGCATTGCGTCTCTACAAAAGATCATATATTTATTCTCAAAATGTCAACACTCGAAATATACAAAGCATCAGCCGGATCAGGCAAAACATTCAGGATTGTCCGCGAATACCTGAAAATGGTTTTCGAACGTCCCGGTGCCTACAAGAATATCCTGGCAGTTACCTTTACAAACAAAGCGACCTCCGAAATGAAGGATCGTATTCTGAAAGATCTATCATCGCTTGCTTCGGGCAATCCTTCGGGACATCTTGAATACCTGAAAGCAGAGTTTCATCAAAAAGAAGAAGATATTCGGGTAAAAGCTGCGATGATTTTGAGGTTGATTCTTCATGACTATTCCCGGTTTTCGATAAGTACAATTGACAGTTTCTTCCAGCGTGTAATCAGGGCATTTTCGCGCGAGATGAGACTTAATGCTTCGTATCGGACTGAACTTGATGCGCAGCTGGTGCTTGAGGAGGCGGTCGACAGGCTTTTTCTCGAAATGGATAATAATCCAGGTTTGAAAAGCTGGATGCTCGAATATGCCGATGAAAATCTCCGGGAGGGGAGGAGCTGGAATTTCAGGGAAGACCTGATTGGACGTGGCAAAGAACTTTTTAAGGAGGAATTTAAGTTATTTAGTGAACCATTATTACTGAAACTTGCCGACAAAAGCTACCTTACAAAATACAACCAGGAACTCAGGGTCGTGCTCGATAATTATGAGCGCAAATTAAAAGAGATTGGCAAACAAGGACTTGTACTGATTGCAACCCAGGGTTTGACGGTTGAAAATTTCAAATACGGGAAATCATCTTTCGCTACCCATTTTAATAAACTGGTGAATGGAAACTTTGATCTTCCGGGATCACGGACGCTTGATGCCTGCGACAACCTCGAAGTCTGGTCGAAAGCAACCGATAAACCTGAATTAAGGAACCGGATTGAGGCAGTTTATACCACAGGATTAAACAACCTGCTGGTTAGTTCCATCTCGTTGATGAATACGGAGGGAGTTTTTGCCAATACCGCAAGGGCAATCCTTGCAAATCTGTTTTCTTTTGGTCTGCTTACCGATATTGCATTGAAAGTTCAGGAGGTATCAAAAGAGAAGAACCTTATTCTTTTAAACGATTCAACACAGATTCTGCGTAAAGTAATAGCCGGCAGTGACTCTCCTTTTGTTTATGAAAAGATGGGATCGGTTTACCGGAATTTTATGCTCGATGAGTTTCAGGATACATCCAGGCTACAGTGGCATAACTTCAAACCTTTGATCGAAAATTCATTGGGTGAAGGGAACCGGAATATCATTGTTGGAGATGTTAAACAATCAATTTACCGCTGGCGCAATGGTGACTGGAATTTACTGGCTACTCAGGTTGAAAATGACTTATCACATTTCGGGACTTCGGTTGTTTCGCTCGATACCAACTGGCGAAGTGCGAAAAAAGTGATCGATTTCAATAATATACTTTTCAGGGAATCCGCCCGTTTATTGAACAACGATTTTGAGTCTACATTAACCGGATCGGGTCACAATTTCGAAGAGTTACCCGAAATGAAAGGAATTATTGAGAAAGCTTATAGCGATCATTATCAAAAGTTCTCAGGAAAGGCTTCGACCGAAGGATATGTCAGGTTACAATTTATCGAAAATGAAGATAGCAGGAAAAAGAGTGATTACCGCGAATTGGCGATTGCCGAAATGATCACTCAGATTGAAGCGGTGCAGGAGAATGGCGTCCGTCCCGGCGATATAGCGATTCTGGTTCGGGGTAAAAGTGAAGGATCGATGATTGCCAAAGCGTTACTCGACCGGAAAATCAGTAATTCTGACAGTCCTTATTGTTACGATGTGATCTCTAACGATTCACTGATCATTGGACAGTCGCCTGTTGTGAGGTTTATTCTCAATTTTTTCAAGCTATTTGCCGGAACCGATAACGATATTGTGAAAGCTGATCTTATTTATGGCTATTTTAATTATCTGGTGCCTTTGATTGACAGTATTGCGCCTCCTTCTGCTAATAATTATCACGCCTGGTTTACAGTTGATCAGGCGGCACCTGAGCTATTTAAACCTTGGTTTCGCACCGCTGAAAATGATTCGTTTGATGCCACCTTGTTAAGCTTGCCCTTGTTCGAGTTAGCCAGCCGTATTGCACAGAATTTCAGCCTGAATAAAATAAAAGGGGAATTGGTTTATCTTGAAGCATTCCTCGATCTTGTACTTCAATATGGAAAAGATGAAGCGGGTGGAACTGCCGGCTTTCTCGATTGGTGGGAATCGTCGGGAAGTGGCAAAACCATCACACTTTCTGAAGGTCAGAATGCCATTTCGATCCTTACTATTCATAAATCAAAAGGCCTTGAGTTTCATACGGTTTTTGTACCGCTATGCGATTGGGAAATTGTTCCGATGGCGAATAAAGCGCCTTATTTTTGGTGTCATCCCAATCAGACACCTTTTGACAAGATGGATCTTGTACTGGTCAGGTACGGAACAGGTCTTCAGCGGACTTTGTTTTCGGACGCTTATTTTAAAGAGATGCTTTACAGTTCGGTTGATAATCTGAACCTCCTCTATGTTGCATTAACACGCGCAGTTAACTCTCTCGTTATCTTTTGCCCATATGCGCAAAAATTGAATGCGCCCTATAAAAGCATATCCTCCTTGATCCAGGGCGTATTGGAAAATCCCCCGATGCTTGACTCCATTGACCTTGAAAAATACATCGATCTTACCGAGTTTTACAACACTGAAACAAAAGTTCTTGAAATTGGCGCTGTCAAAAAAGTTTTGTATTCGGCACAAATGCAGGTTTCGGATAATAAAGAATTGGATGGACTGATCCTCGCCGGCAAGGGTGAAAGATTAAAGCTTCGGATTCACAGCGACAGCTATTTCAATCTGTATGATAACCAAAAATCGGAACGGATAAGTCACGGGAAATTATTGCATGAATTGTTCGAAAAAATTGCCACTTCGGCCGATGTTGTGCCGTCACTGAAACGAATGGTATCTGAAGGGAAAATTGACACGAAAACCAGTGAAGAATACCATCAAATAATAAATGGATTATTGGCAGAAGAGCCATTCCGATCATGGTTTAGCAGCGACTGGAAAGTGTTGAATGAACGGGATATCCTGCGTGGTGGCGAAAAACGGCACCGTCCTGATCGCGTGATGATCAAAAGTAACGAGTTGGTTGTTGTTGATTATAAAACCGGAATGAAATCGGATAAGGATTTTACTCAGGTGCGGGGATATCTGAAGGATTTCAGCAAAATGGGGTTTCCATATCCTAAAGGTTACCTGTGGTACATTTCAAATAATGAGATTTTAGAAGTCATATAAATTCAAATCTGTGAGAAAAATAGTAAATCCCTATGCCAAATCGGGTAGCAAAGATTATCAGTGCTTTGGATGTTCACCTAATAATGAAATCGGACTTCGTCTCGAATTTTGGGATCAAGGTGAATATGTGATCGCCAAATGGATGCCCCGCAAATCGCTCGAAGGGTTTCGAAATGTGCTGCATGGCGGAATTCAGGCCACCTTGCTCGACGAAATTGCAAGTTGGGTTGTTCAGACGCGTTGTAAAACAGTGGGTGTTACTTCCTCGATGGATATCAAATACCGTTGCCCGGTTCTTGTCAGCGAAGGGGAGATTACTGTACGGGCCAAAGTGAAAGAGGCAGGATCCAGAATTGCTATAATTGAAGCAGAATTGCTTGGAAATGATGGGAAACTTTGTGCCTCAGCCGTTGTTAAGTATTTTCTCTTTAGCGCAGAAAAGGCATCCGTCGAGTACTTTTATCCAGGCGCTGATGCTTTTTGACATGGATAAATGTATATTGGGGTTTTAAAATTATATTTGCCGTATTATTATTTATAAATGAATTCAATATTTAAACCAAAGCTTTACGTTGTTTTAAAACAAGGTTACAATCGGCAGCTTTTTAAAAAAGACCTATATGCTGGTTTTTTTGTGGGAATTATGGCCTTACCGATTGTTCTCGCATTTGCAATAGCTTCGGGGTTAACGCCTGATAAAGGACTCATTACTGCAATAATTGCAGGATTTATCGTCTCTGTTTTGGGAGGAAGTCGTTTTCAGATAGCCGGACCGACTGGAGTATTTATCGTGATTGTTTATGGGATCGTTCAAAAGTTTGGCCTTAATGGCTTAATGATCTCAACCATAATGGCCGGATTGATGCTTGTCGGATTTGGGCTTTTAAGGTTAGGGGCGATTATGAAATATATACCACATCCATTGATTGTTGGATTTACGAGTGGTATTGCATTAATCGTTTTCACGAATCAAATGAAAGATGCCTTGGGGTTTCAAATTGAAAAACTACCTGATGATTTTGTCGGTACATGGACAACTTACTTTTCGAATGTTGGGCCAGTCAATTATTATGCGCTAATCATCACAATCGTAACTGTGTTAATTTCCATCTATGGTGGTCGGATGCTCAAAAAGGTGCCGGGACAATTTTTAGCCCTTGTCCTTGTTACTTTGGCAGTGACTTTACTAAAGTTGCCGGTAGCAACAATTCAGTCTGTTTTTGGCGATGTTTCCAATACATTTAGTTTTCAAATGCCTCATTTCGAGTACGATTCACTTAAATCCTATATTCAGCCTGCTTTTACAATTGCACTGCTCGGAGCAATACGATCATTGCTTTCGGCCGTTGTAGCCGATGGAATGACCAGCAGTACCCATCGTTCGAATACAGAATTAGTTGCCCAAGGCGTGGCGAATATTGTAACCCCATTCTTTGGTGGATTCCCTGTGACAGGTGCATTGGCACGCACTGCTGCAAATATCAAGAACGGTGGACGCACACCAGTAGCCGGAGTTATCCATGCTGTTACCTTGTTACTGATAATGTTGGTATTTGGTAAATGGATTACGTTCATCCCAATGGCTTGTATCGCTGGAATACTAATTGTTGTTGCCTATAATATGAGCGAATGGCGTTCGTTTGCGATGATTATTAAAGGATCGAAATATGACGTTCTTGTTTTATTGATTTCATTCTTTCTGACTGTTTTTGTTGATTTGACAACGGCTTTTGAGGTTGGCATGGTTCTCTCTGCAATGCTATTTATACAAAGGATGTCGAAACTAAGCAACATCGAATTGGTTGATATCGATAATGATATCATTGAGAATTACTCATTGTTACCCAAAGGCGTAGATGTTTATGAAATTTCAGGGCCTTTCTTTTTTGCTGCTGCGCAGTCATATAAAGCGACATTGAAAGGGCTCGCTGCTGATTCACAAGTGCTAATTCTGAGAATGAGGTATGTTCCGTTTATCGATTCAACCGGAATTCGTAATTTTAGGGAAGTTGTCAGAGATTTCAAAATACGTAAAGTTGCGATTGTCCTTTCCGGTGTACGTCCAAAAGTTCATCAAACCCTTGTAGATTGTGGGTTGGCAGAAGAGATTGGGAACGATTTAATTTGTGACAATTTTGGTGATGCCGTCAAAAAAGCAACCGAAGAACTGGAAAAAATAAAATGGTTTAAGTAATGATATGACTTTTCTCAGGATATAATAAAGCCTTGATTTACAATGTGTGAATCAAGGCTTTATTGTGAAGTTGTATTTCGGTTAATCAATTAAGACTTTGAATACGATTTTGCGGACTTTCGAATTACAATCTACATCAACAACAGCTGTGTGTAAATCGGTTGGAAAATAGATGGTAAACATACCAGGTTCAAGTTTCGAAAAGGTTCCATCAGCTGCATATAAACCACAATCTTTTTTTTCTGCATATGGTTCAAGTACACTTTGCGTTTGAAAGGGAGCATACCCCATCAGTTCAGATCCGCTTACCCAAAACTGAACGTCTATATTTTTGCGATGAGCTTCCATCGTTACCCTGTCAGTACATTTTTGCTCATACTCATTCACAATCATTTGGATCTTATCCTTGATAATTTCATATTTGCCAGGTTCAATTTTGCTTAGATCGTTGCTTTTAATATATTTTAGTGCTTCAGCGATCCCTGAACCAAGCGCATAATAAAGTGATGCATTTTCAATTCTATCGATAATCATCAGATCTGTTTTTTGTATTCGTCAAAGATATTGAAATGTTTAATATCTCTGACTTAAAAGAACACTCAAAAGTGAGGGTTCTACCGATGAATTTAGATAAGTGCGGCAATAAAATAGTAAAGCATAATTAAAGATACCAGCATTTTAACGACCGTTCCGGCAATGAATCCGATAAATGATCCAAATCGAAATGGATTGCAATAAGTCCTAAGTAGGAGAGGGGAGGACCGGGTAATATGGGAAGCATACATCCGGCAATTCCTAAAATCATTAGGAGTGAGCCACTTATAATTAAAAAAATATCCATAATGGTTTTAATTTATTGAATTAACTGGTTTTAAATGTAACAGATAAGAACTGTATTTTGATCAAAAAAAATCCTCCCCGAAGAAACGGAGAGGATTTTCATTTAAAAGTGGATTTTGACTAATTTGCAGTCAAGCGTGCAATATATTTATCAATAGATCTGCCTTCGTTGCTTTCGGCGTATTTTTCTTTGATAACCTTGTAAGCTGCCAAGGCTTTGTCTTTGCTGCCTAAAGTCTCATAAAGATTCCCAGCTTTCAAATAATAGACTGGTGACGTGAATGCGTTAGGATTGAGTTCCGCTGCTTCCATGTATAATTTCACTGCTTTTTCCTTGTTGCCAAGTTCAGAGTAAGCATCTCCGGTAGCTCCCAATGCAACAGGAGCAAGTAATAGGTCATCCGTTTTAAAACCTTCAAGATAATCAATTGCTTCCTGATATTTTCCCAAATGTAAACTTGAGATACCGGTATAATATTTTGCCAGTTTCCCAGCCTTGGTGCTTCCGTAATCGTCGATGATATCAAGAAATCCAGGATAGTTCCCGTCGCCGTTTATTGCAAGATTAAAAGAATCTTTTTCAAAATATTGTTCAGCAGCGAATATTTGTTCTTTTGCTTTTACTTCTCTCGGAAGTGAGTAAAACCGATGTGTGGCAAGAAAAAGGAGGGCAATAACTACTGCTGCCCCAAAAACTATCGTAATAATTTTTGAATTTTTTTCGAAATATAATTCGGCAGTTGTCAATGCATGTTCAACTTCCTCTAAGTTTTCAATCGGTTTTGGCGTCTTTTCCTTGCTCATTTTATTTTAGTCTCTAAGATTTTGCTTTTTTTCAATTTGAATGCAAAAATAAGCGTTTTTACTAAACCACAGTCATTTTTAGTTATAAAAATGCTTTTTATCCATCATAACAAATAATCAATAGTTTAAATGGTTCTTTAACCCAGTTATAAGCTTGTCTTCAGGGATTTTTTTCTCTGCACCTGATAAAAAACGTTAAATTTGTATCCATTAAAATCAATTTACCCCGATGTTTATTAGGAATCTCGCTGTTGTTAATTATAAAAACCTCATTCAGGCTGACTTACAATTCTCTTCGAAACTGAATTGCTTTATTGGCAATAATGGCGTTGGGAAAACGAATCTGCTCGATTGTTTATTTTACCTCTCGTTTTGTAAGAGTTGCTTTAATCTTCCTGATAGTCAGAATATTCGTCACGCAGAAGATTTCTTCGTCCTTCAGGGAAAGTACGATTGCGGTGGTGAACCCGAAGATATTTACAGTGGTTTTAAATCGGGTCATAAAAAGATTTTCCGACGCAATAAAAAAGAGTATGAGCGTTTATCCGATCATATCGGGTTGCTTCCGCTCGTGATGATTTCTCCTGCCGATTCAATATTGATCCAGGGTGGCAGCGAAGAAAGACGACGGTTTATGGATAGTGTGATCTCACAATATGACAGGCAATACCTCGATTGGCTATTGAAATACAACAGAGCATTGCTCCAACGAAACAATCTTTTAAAGTTTTTTGCGACGAATCGGCAGTTCGATGCCGACAGCCTTGATGTTTGGAGTGAACAGTTGATCGTTACCGGAGAGAAAATTTACCATAAAAGAGTGGAGTTTCTGGATGCATTGTTGCCGGTATTTCAGAAATATTACGATTTTATTTGTCAGGGACACGAAAAGGTAAAGCTTGAATATCAGTCGCAGTTAAAGAATCAGAATTTCAGAAAGTTGCTTGAAGAGTCAGTCGCGAAAGACCGTATTTTGCAATACACTACATTTGGAATTCATAAAGATGATCTTGACCTGAAAATTGACGATTACTCGATTAAGAAATTAGGGTCGCAGGGACAGAATAAAACCTACCTAATTTCACTTAAATTTGCCCAGTTCGATTTTATTCGGTCGGTGAATAAGGTGAAGCCGATTCTGCTGCTCGACGATATTTTCGATAAACTCGATAGTGCCCGAGTGGGGCAGATTGTTAAATTGGTGTCGGATAGTAATTTCGGTCAGATTTTCATTACCGATACCAATCGTGAGCATCTTGATGGAATTATTCGGGAAGTTGGTGGTGCTGATTTTAAAATTTTTCTCGTCTCCGACGGGCAAATCTCATTGATGTAATTAATACGATTTTTGACATGAGAAGAAGTGAAGTTCAATCCCTTGGTAGTGCGATCAAGGATTATTTAAAAGAGCGTAAGTTTGAAGGTAAGATTGCCGAAATTGAAGCTGTTAATTTATGGGAATCGATTATCGGAAAGCAAATTGCCAGAGCAACTTCGTCAATATATATTAAAGATGGAACACTTTACGTTCATCTTAAATCATCCATCGTACGAAATGAGCTGTTTATGATGCGTAACGATATCATGCGTGTTATGAACCAACGAATTGGAAGTATTGTAGTAAAAGCAATCATTTTGCGGTGATATTTCGTACTTAAAACACCAATTTATTAATAATGACAATTGACTTTTCAAAAATACCAACTCCCTGTTATCTAATTGAAGAAGAGTTGCTGCGCAAAAATCTTCGTTTGATTCAGTCGGTAAAGGAAAAAGCCGGAGTTGAAATCATTCTCGCTTTTAAAGGCTTTTCTATGTGGAAAGCTTTCCCGATTGTGCGTGAATACATTTCCGGAACTGCAGCAAGCGGTGCTTATGAAGCAAAGCTGGCAACTGACGAGATGAAAACATTGGCTCACACTTATTCTCCTGCATTCCAGCATTCAGATTTTATGGAGGTGATGGAGAACTCTTCGCATATCACTTTTAATTCACTGTCTCAATTAGAACGATTCCTACCTGATGTAAGAAACTTTTCGCGTAAGATATCTACAGGAATCAGGGTTAATCCGGAGTTTTCAGAAGTTGAGACTGCACTTTACAATCCATGCGCCCCTGGTACCCGGTTAGGCGTTTTAGCCGACCAGCTTGGAGCTGAATTACCTGAAGGTATTGAAGGTTTTCATTTCCATACACTTTGCGAATCCTCTGCCCTTGACTTGGAAAAGACACTTGCTGCTTTTGAATCCAGGTTTGGCAAATACCTACACAAAATCAAATGGGTCAACATGGGTGGCGGACATTTGATGACAAGGAAGGGTTATGATACTGAAAAACTGATTCGTATTTTAAAAGACTTTCGTCAACGATGGAATGACATAGAAATTATCCTCGAACCTGGGAGTGCTTTTGCCTGGGAAACCGGTGTTTTGGTTTCGGAAGTAGTGGATGTTGTAGAGAATAAGGGAATAAAAACGGCAATTTTAAATATTTCATTTACAGCTCATATGCCCGACTGTCTGGAGATGCCTTATAAACCACGCATCCGTGGAGCCTACCACGAACCTGTCGAAGGTAAACCTACTTATCGAATGGGTGGAAACTCCTGTCTGGCGGGAGATTTTATGGGATTCTGGTCGTTCAATCACGAGTTAAAATCTGGTGATCAGATTGTTTTTGAGGATATGATCCATTACACGATTGTCAAAAGTTCGATGTTTAATGGAGTCCCGCATCCATCTATTGGTATGTGGACGGAAAGTGGTATATTTAAGCTTTTTAGTGCATTTGATTACCTGGATTATAAAAATCGCATGGCTTAATTTTTTGTTAAAAACAAATTCATCTTTAGTGAATAATTTCAACCATTTTATCAAATTTCTGTCAATTATTTCCTCAAAATTAAAAATCAGTTTTAACCTATTCTGATTAAACCTGATTTTTAATTTTTGGGGATGAATTACCTGTATTTTACTGCGAATCGAAAGGATTTCCAGGACACTACTTCTCTTTAGGCGGGTAATTCATTTAAAATAATTACTTTAGATTTTAATTATTTGTGAATAAGCATGTTGTAGGATGTAGTAAATAGTATTAAAGTTCCTTCTCAATTGGCTAAAGTACAAGTACCTCTTGCATTAGCATAAAACTGTTTATTGTCTCTCAGTCGGTTAATCGCAATATTATTTGCATCAGCCTGACTAATTGTTGAGCTGTAATAACCAGCTGGAACAGTATAAGTTACAGTTGAACCAATATAGCCAGGTCCACAATCATTTTTTGTAGCAATATCAGACATTTGGACATTGTAATATATGGTTGATTGAGAGGGTGCTATTGTGCAAGTACCTCTTGCATTTGCATAAAACTGTTTATTATCTCTCAGTCTGGCAATTGCAATATTATCAGCATCAGCTTGACTTATGTTTGAACTATAATAGCCATATGGAACAGTGTAAGTTACTGTTGAACCTATATATCCTGATCCGCAATCATTTTTTGTTGCAATATCAGACATTTGAACATTGTAATATACGGTTGATTGAGAGGGTGCTGATATACAAGTACCTCTTGCATTAGCATAAAACTGTTTATTGTCCCTCAGTCTGGCAATTGCGATATTATCAGCATCAGTTTGACTTATTGTGGAACTATAATATCCGGCAGGAACAGTATAAGTTACAGTAGAACCTATATAACCAGTGCCACAATCATTTTTTGTTGCAATATCAGACATTTGAACATTGTAATAAACGGATGACGTTGGAAAAATGGATGTTGAAGGTGCCGCTGATAACGACGCATAAGCTCCGATGTTTATCGTTGTTCTTGTATTACCTAAATAATCGGTTGATACCCCAGTATTGTAACCTGCAACTAATGCCGGGGAATTACTTTTTAATGAATAGTCATGATATAATTCATTAACAAATAAAGGATCTGTATTGTTGAAATTGTTTGCAATAGTAACTCCTGCTGCCGCACCCGAAGCGATAATACCATTACCTCCGCTGGTGATATTTTTTGTAATCAAAACGGAATAATAATCAAAATAGCTGTTATTGATTTGAATAGCAGTACTGTGCTGATCTTTGAATATATTATTTGCGATTAAAACATTATTACAATGGCCCCAAAGTACAACGTGACCCTGAATACCAAAAGGGTTTCCTTCATTCAATGTATTGTTGACAAAGTTAATGTATGATGACGTCCTGCCTGCACCAGAATAGATCTGCAATGCGAAGCCGCGCTGAATGTTATAGAAAATATTATTCCATAAATTCAAATAAGAGCAGCCATCTACATAAACACCATGGTCGTGCGATTTATAGTAATCTGTTGCTATTGAACATCCTCCTTCTCCCGGTGCATATCTTCCAATATCGTGCAGTAAACAACGTTCTATAGTTATGTAACTAGAAGAAGATAAGTATATTGCATTTAATCCTAAATACGTCTCAGTACATCTTCTTCCAATATTGTGAATATTCAAATCTCTTAAATTAACATGTGATGCTCCTTCACTAACAGTGATACCCCAGCCACTCAATCCTTTGATTTCAAATCCTTCAATATTTATATATGAACCTATTACGGCGAAACCTGTTTCCGAGTAATTGTTCTGACCGTCCAGTATCACTCCACCCTTATACCTTGCCTTATAAGTAATATATGCGGAGGAATTTCCACTTCGCTTCATATAGCCGAATAATCCACCTGAAGTTGTTTTGTAAGTTCCATTCTCGACGGTTATTACATCACCTGGATTAGCAAATAATGCCGCATAAGCAATTGTAAGAAAAGGTTTTGATTCAGTTCCGGGATTACTGTTGCTGCCAGTCGTGGACACATAATAGTTAGTAGCAATTGTTGCCGCTTTAAGTTTTGGGCTTTTGTCATCTCCCTGTATCAATTGTTCTGTCTGGATGTATGGTTTGCTGCAACCAAATCCAAAAAATGAAAGAAGTGCTATGGGAATGAAAATTACGAGGTTCACAATTTGAGATTTTGCCATTTTTGCGATTTTTAAAATGAATTTTTAACAGGAATAATAAATTAAATAGATATTATTATAATTATTTTAGTAGTACACAATACAGTTTCTAATTGCTTGCATTTATTATACAATAGTCTGATTAATAATGAGAACTATTTTTATTTAAATTAGAGTTATATTTTAGAACTTGATTCTGAAGAGGGTTATATTTCTAGCATACCTTTCAAATCAAAGCATGCTTAAGAAGTATTTTCAATATTTCTGAAGTTCATCCGGATATTATTTTTAGAATTATTCTTAGTCGCTATTCAGGTGATATGTTACTTCCACTTTCCTATCTTCAGCCTTCCGTCTTATTGCAACTACTTAAAAAATGCTGATTTTTTCACTTTAATAAATGGCAATCTTAGCTTTTTTTTTAAAATACTGACCTTTTTTTTTAGTTTTTTAAGAAATTTTCATGAATTTTTCCATAATTGCATATGCAAGTATTTTGCTTTTAATTGTATCATCTGCTTTAAATTTAATAATATAACGCTGGCTATAGTTGCTTTACTTCCATAATAGCATACGATCTTTATCAAAAAACCGAATTCTTGTTTTCATTCAGATACATCTGTCTTTAATAGTCCTTATCTGCAAATAAGAATTGAATTTCCTTTCAAAATGGATATTCCTGTCAAGTGCTGCGATTAATAGTTGTCCATTCCTTGGGCTGAATTGTTTATTTCAGCCCAAAAGGGTTGAAATAAACAGTAGGCCGAATGCTTGCGGAGCAATGGAGCTGTCGAAGGTCACGTTAACCGCATCAAGAGACAGATGTATGGCAGAGCTGGTTTTGAACTGTTACGAAGGAAGGTGATTTTGTCTCAAACCGGATAATGCTTCCCCAAATGTAAGTTCGATCGATAGTGTGTCCAATATACTCGATGCCCGGGCAGTTCTTCTGGAGTATCGCATGGTATGAGGTGTCTGTTCGGAAGACACTTTACGATCAC
>JAAFHB010000507.1 GCA_010906965.1 Mariniphaga sp.
TAATAACAACCTTACTCAAACAAATCGAGCCTTTTGAAATTGAGCGTACCGCCAAAGTGAAGGAACGGATTCTGGATGGATTGAAAGAACTCGCTTCGCCCGAAGGTGTTGATCACAACCGTCTCGAGCAAGAGATGATTTTCTATCTCGAGAAGTTGGATATCAACGAAGAAAAAGTACGGTTAGCTCATCATTGTTCCTACTTTATCGAAACACTTGAACTGGATGAACCCGTTGGTAAAAAGCTCGGATTTATTGCGCAGGAGATTGGCCGCGAAATCAATACGCTCGGGTCGAAGGCAAACCACACCGAAATGCAGAAATTGGTGATCGGGATGAAAGATGCGCTCGAAAAAATCAAAGAGCAATTGCTGAATGCGTTATAAAATTCAAACGGCTTAAACATATTAGTTTTAGTATTCAATCTGTTTTAATACATGAAAGACGGCAAACTGGTCATATTTTCCGCACCGTCAGGTGCCGGTAAAACAACAATCGTAAAACATTTACTGTCGCTTAATCTTAACTTCGGGTTTTCGATTTCTGCCACAACACGTAAGCCACGCGGACAAGAACAAAATGGCAAGGATTACTATTTTATTAGTGTTGATGAATTCAAGCTTAAAATTAGTAACGAAGAATTTCTTGAATGGGAAGAGGTTTATCCCGGTTGTTTTTACGGAACATTGAAAAGTGAAGTAGAACGGATCTGCAAAAATGGTCAAAATATCCTTTTTGATGTCGACGTAGTTGGCGGCAGCAATATCAAAACGTATTATGGCGAAAAAGCGCTTGCTGTTTTTATTCAGCCACCCTCCATTCAGGAATTGGAAAACAGATTATTGGCGCGATCAACCGACTGTCAGGATGTGATTAAAGAACGGATTGCAAAGGCTGAACATGAAATGACTTATGCTGATTTATTTGATATTATTATTATCAATGATCAACTTGAAGTTGCACTTCAGGAAGCAGAAGAAAAAGTCAGTGAATTTCTCGAAACAAGTCCGGATACGAAGAATTGTGGCTGAGAAGTCAGGAAACTGAAGTCCAAAAGTAGAAGTCAAATTCAACATATTGGTAGCCAGCAGCCAGCCGCGAGAAGGTTCAATTATTTGGCGCATATGAATTTAACAAATATAATCTTAACCGAGCAGCCATGCAAATCGCCATATTTTCAGGATCATTCAATCCAATCCACAACGGCCACCTTGCGATTGCAAGGGAAGTGCTTACACAAGGTGCAGCAGATGAATTATGGTTTCTTGTCTCACCCCGGAATCCTTTAAAAAAGAACATCGATCTGTTGCCTGAAGCCGACCGCCTGAAAATGGTAAAACTGGCTATTGAAAATGAACAAGGAATGAAGGCAAGTGATTTTGAGTTTCATCTCTCCCGCCCTACCTATACAATCAATACACTGGAAAAACTCAGGGAGAATTATCCTGAACAACAATTTAAATTACTGATCGGTGGCGACAACCTTGTCATTTTTCATAAATGGTTTGAATACAAGCGAATAATCGATGAATTTGGATTGATTGTATATCCCCGGCCTGATTTCGATGCTGAAAACCTTCC
>JAAFHB010000121.1 GCA_010906965.1 Mariniphaga sp.
CTTTACCTGATTCACTGGCCAGTAATCGGAAAATACAACGCTACCTGGAAAGTAATCGAGGAAATTTACCGTTCCGGAAGGGCAAAAGCGATTGGGGTGAGTAATTTTCTGCAACATCATCTCGAAGATCTTTTCAAAACTGCAGAAATTAAACCGATGGTTAATCAGGTGGAATGCCATCCCTACCTTGTGCAACAGCCGCTATTTGATTTCTGTCAGGCACACAAGATTGTTTTCGAAGCGTGGAGTCCGATAATGCGCGGCGCAGTGAATGAAATTCCACTATTTCAGGAGCTTTCTGAAAAGTACAAAAAGACACCTGTTCAGCTAGTTTTAAGATGGGATCTTCAAAAAGGAATCGTTACCATTCCCAAATCGGTTCACCAGGAACGCATTATGAGCAATACCCAAATTTTCGACTTCGAAATTTCTGATGAGGATATCTTCCGTATTGATAAGTTGGATAAAAATGAACGTTTCGGTGCGCATCCTGATACTTTTACATTTTAATTGTGATTTGAAATAATGTTCAGAGAACATGCCCGTTTCATTTGGCATTACCGCTCTCTTTCCGTGTAAGTAACCCTGATAAATTGGTAATTAACACGGTACCACCTCCAATAACAAGAAATAGTTTGTTCAGATTGTCGAGAACAGCTCTATTGGCAATGAAGAGAAAAGAGATAAGGCCGACCATTATAAGGACAAGTATAAGTTTGTAACCTTGCCACCCCGAACCTGTATGACCTAGCTTTTCCTTTAATAGTGCCCTTTCTTCAGGGGTGAACCTGAGCACAACATGTTTTCGAAAACTTTCATTCATAAATCGGATAGCGCAGCCGCTGACAACGAATAATCCCCTGCGAATTAAAAGGTTTACTGTATTTTTATTTTTACTGTTAACAATCATATCATGTGCCATATCGCTAAGAACAAATCGCTCCATTGGCGTACATGATGCAAGAATACCGTCGTAATACAACTGACTTAGTTCCATAATTCTTGCTATGATACGGTCCTTGATGATCGGACCAGGGACATTCATCTTTACAAGGTTCGTATACAACGTCATCATTTCGACCGAATAGCGATGAAGGTATGTACTTGTTTCAAGTTCCCTGCAGATCGCACACCTCAGATTTTCACCGTAATCACCCGTGTAATCTCTCAGGATGACGCCACATTCCGATTTTGAATAGCAATCTATTTGCGGGATATGAGGTACGCATTTCTCCGGAGTATATAATACATTTACATTTTCCAAAACTTTATTAAATAAGAAGAGAAGTTGTTCCCATGTTTCAGATGTTACATCCGTTTTATCTTTTGCATCGCTTTTTAGCTTTACCTTTTGCTCCAGATAATCCTGAATTAAATAGGGGGCATTTATTCCAGCGATCACCATTTTTTCTTTTTGTCTGATCTTTTCATTGATTTGGTTGAGCTGACTGGCGAGAGATGCTGAGGAGTAATAATCGAATGCAAAATTCAGGAAAACCAGAACGTTATCTTCACCTGCAGGTTTCTCAGGTTCGATCTTTTTTTCTTGTTTTGCAAAGTCCAGAAAAGTTAACTTAAAATCAGTGCTTAACATTTCTGAGATAAGCACCGAATGGTCTAGAAAAGGGGAACCGATAACCATGACCGAATGACCGGAAGCAATTCTGGCATTAATATAGTCTCCAAAATTATATTCGGTATTCATTTCAAGTATGGATATACCAAGCATTCTCCTCGTCCCAAAAAGAATAAGATAATAGATGCCATACAGAACAAACAGTAAAAACAAGATGAAAAGGATATCATATTTTTGAGAAAAGGATCCTTTGCTGTCTAAATCATCTGTAACCAAGGGATTAAAAATATTTGGCCGCTGAAGACTTGTATAGATTCTGCAACTGTCAGGTTTTTGAATTGCATATTTCTCTGTTGTAGATAAGTAATCAAAAACGAGTGTCTTTTCGCAAAGCGACCATTTTTGCTGACCATTCATCAGACTGTCACTTTCCAGGTATTTTGTTTCGATTGAAATTCTGTCGTAGATCGGTCGGAAAAGATTTATGATGTACTCTCCACCTTTATTATCTCTGAACTTGTTGTTTTTGATAAAATTCTTAGCATCGATATCCAATACTTTCCAGCTTGTCTTGTCCTTAACGTAAAACGTAGAAGTGGCAAATTTTGAATAAATACCCCGTTCCAGTCTTTGATCAAAAATATGTATTGCAGAAGAATCAAGATTATGATCTTGTTCCAAAAGGGTATAATAATTCCGAAGTTGCCTGTTTCTCGATTCCCGCTGCCTGACAAGCATCAGTTGATCGTGTTTGATCGCTCTTATAATTTCGTGGTTTACGGCTGCTTCAAAGAACTTAATTGAGGGTGCAACACTAAAATTCAAAAGAAGTGCCAACAAAAAACAAACATAAAAAGTGACGTTACAAATGGAATGTTTTATGACAAAATTACGCTTTAAAACAAAAAAGCAGGTGACCAGAAGTACAATAACACTGCCTTGAAAAATCAACATATTCATAAAATCGCTGCTACTAAGAAACCTTATGGATGAGGTGTTTATCAGAATAATGAATCCCAGGTTCAGAACAGCAAAAATATTTCGCCCAGGCGATCTTAATGAAAAATTGTTTATTGCATACTTTACATAGGGGAATAGAAAGGAAACCATTACCAACGCAAAAAGAAGCGGATTAAGGATATTTACCGGATTCGTCAGCTCAAGATACAAGATGGCGATTAATGCGAATAAAATACTCAATACGATATAAATTTTATTCTGGCCTTCCTTCGCACCAATGAAATCCATGATCAGGTTTTTCCATCCGGCTTTTCTTGTAAGTGGTTTTAGTGCCAGTAATGCCAGAATTTCCATCATAAGAAACACCACGAGTGCTGAAAAAAGAAGCAATGTCAGCATCAGTCCCTGCACCTGGTAGGCATATTCAGCCTTTTTATCGAACATAGTCACAAGATATAAAGGCATGGGAGCAAGCGGTTTAATATGTATCCGGTAGGGTTCGTCGTAATAGTTTACATCCAGCGTTTTGGTGGCATTTGCGTAAATCACTGCTGATAAAGTTTTGTCTTCGCTGCATTCAGTAATAAAATTCTCCTGCAAGTTTCGGAGCTTATCAGAATGAAACCAGACAAGTCCATTCCTGTCGATAATACAAAACTTATAATCCTCCGGAATAATTGGTTCTATAATTGAATAAAATTTTCCTGTCAGCGCGATCACCTTATCTTTTATATCTGAGCGTTTTGACAAAGCGACCTTGACAACTCCACTTGTTTTTGAAACGATTGATTCAATGCGAAATCTGGAATTTGCATCGTCCGGGAGAATCCACTCATCGGGTTTCTTAAAATAGTCGCGTCCTGCAAAATTTGATGGTTTGTCAATTTTTGGGAATGGTGTTATTTCTCCTTGTTGTAACCCGGTGGTATCCATCCAAAAAGCATAATCGAAATAGGGGTAACTATCGGGCCGCAAAGGGTTTTTCATCAATATTTTGGCACCTTGAGGCAGCATGCCACCTACGTTTGTCCTCTCTAAACCTATTTTGTCATAAGTTTTAAGCTGATTCCATGCCCTGCTAATTTCAGTATTCAGCGAATCATTGATCTCAACAGCAAGTTTTTTTAGTTTGGTCTCATTTTGGTTTCTGTTCCAGTTTGCGTTGGTTACAAAGAAGATGATCAGTATAATAAAGCCAGTACCTAGAAACATCGATATAGCAGAATTTAAAAGAGTACCCGACGATAGTTGCTCCGTTGACGACATCACCTTCAGTTTAATAAAGGGTAATCCGAGGATGATAAGGGAAAGAACTATGAATATGAGTATGATGACCCATGGTGCCATTCCTTTCTTTGACTGGTTAATGGTTTCAGCTTTGACAAGACCACATATATACCATGATTTTTTTTCAACCTGCATCTGGCAGTTAAACAGTTTATATCTGTTATTCGATATATTGACATCAAAGCTGGTAACTCCCTTGATGACAGCGTGCCCGATTTTAGATCGGATTGTAAATTCCAAATTACCAACAGATGATTCTTTGTCTGAGCCGCTCTCATCCCCTTTCGCCTTAGCACCTCCCTGTTCATCGAAAGCCAGGTTGGGTTTGTTGGGAAGCGTAGAATAGACAATGGTGCTGTCAACGATCAGAATATAATCACTGAAAATATTTCGCTGCATATAATCTGTCATCAACAAGTCATAACTTGTCTTGAATTGAATTTCTTTCTTATCCGACTTCCCATGCGCTTCTCCTAAAACAAGATGGTAATACAGAAAATCGGACTTTGCTTCCGGATTTACTTTTATAGAATCCATAGGGACTTTAATCCAGTCGTTAGCCACTCCCTGGTTGACCCATTCAAGATTAACGTTATAATAGTTAATATCCTTTCGTTGCTTCAACATGGAAAAGAAATTGCTTTCAAATGTATTTTTATCGATACATTGTCCCATCAGATTACCAACATATTCAACCGCATTGGTCCCCATTGAATTGACTTTATTCTGCAGGTTTTCGCTCATCTTTTCAAGAATCCTTGATTTTGTAGTTATAATATGTGACTCTTTGTTTTTTGTATATACCTCCATGTAAATGTAATATCCTACGGCAAAAATGATTAACGCTGGTACGATGATATACAGAGTCCGATTTTTTTGTTTGCTTTTCATAACTGGAAATTCTAAAATGCTGTTGATTAATAGAATTAAAACAGAAAAATGTTTTAATATTAAAGATGCTTCACCCTGGAGAAAATGCCAGATGAAGCGTTGCTTTTTAAAATATATTAGAAGTCCTTTATACTCCATGTCTTTCAAGTAGTTTCACACACATGAAGATTTTTTTCTGATCTTCCCCATTTCATCCGTCAATTTCCATAGATCTGACTTAAAATGATGAACCAATTAAATGATAATCGACAGTCAGATAATAAAATCCGGGAACCGGGAAATAACATTCACTCGTTAATTTACACAAATATTATCCATCAAAAGTCATTAGTAAATTCTGATAAAAAACATATTTTTAGCCAAATTTTGGAAATCAATATTCAATCCCTATGAAAAGATTATTGTTGCTGAATATGGCTATTTTTTTAGCCATTACCGTTTTTGGGCAAAAGGAGCGGAATGCCATTGATGACAAGGACAAATGGAACCTGTCACATTTATATCAAAATGAAAAGGCGTGGGAAGAAGCCCGGGATAAGGTGGTGGCTGAAATGCCTAAAATCGAACAGTTCAAAGGCAAACTGACGAAATCGTCCGCCGACTTGTTGGCTTGTTTGGAATTTTCCACAAAGTTAGATAAGGAAGCGTCGCGACTATTTATTTACACCAGCATGAACAGCGATCAGGATACACGCGATTCAAAATTTATGGCAATGCAACAAAGTCTCGAACAGATTTTTGCTGATTTTGGAACAAAAGCCGCTTTTGTCAATCCTGAAATATTATCGGTTGACTGGAAAGTGATCGAAGGTTTTATTAAAGAGCAGAAAGGTCTGGCTGTCTATGAAAAAGATTTGCATGATATGTTTAAACAAAAAGAGCACTCCTTGTCGGAACCCGAAGAACGTATTTTGTCCCGTTCGTCGATGATAAGTGGAGTTGCCAACGATATTTACGGTACATTTAAAGATGCCGAGATGCCTGCGCCCGAAGTAACATTGAGCGACAACTCAAAAATAAAGCTCACCGCTTCAGCGTTTAATAAATTAAGAACTTCGCCAAATCGTGCCGATCGCCAGATTGCGTTCGAAGCATTCTGGAAGAATTTTAACAATTATAAAGCAACCTACGGTCAAATGCTTTACGGCAATGTGAAGGAGCATATTTACCGCGCCCAGTCGCGCAAATATGGTTCAGCCATTGAAGCATCCCTGTCGCCCAAAGATATTCCTGTAGCAGTTTATCAGAGTCTTGTTGACAATGTGAATAAAAATCTCCCCGCTTTTCACCGTTACCTCGCTATTAAAAAGCGTATGCTTGGCGTCGACACACTCAAATACCTTGATTTATACGCTCCTGTCGTTAAGAATGTCGATTTAAAATACACTTACGCCGAAGCTCAAAAGATGGTTCTCGAATCGCTTGCTCCGCTTGGCAGTGAATACGTCAATACGGTAAACAAAGCCATTAATGAACGGTGGATCGATGTTTATCCAAATACCGGGAAACGCTCGGGTGCTTATTCAAATGGTGGTGCATTCGATGTACATCCGTATATCTTAATGAATTTCAATGAGTCCTATTCAGATGTCAGCACTATGTCGCACGAGTTAGGGCATACGATGCAAAGTTACTTTTCGAACAAAACACAGCCTTATCCACTTTCGCACTATACTACTTTCGTAGCCGAAGTCGCGTCTACCTTCAACGAAGTTTTGCTATTCAACTACATGATTAAGAATGTGAAAGATGATGATATTAAACTTTCGCTGTTGATGAACTGGCTCGATGGATTTAAAGGAACATTGTTCCGGCAAACACAGTTTGCTGAATTTGAGCAGAAAATTCATGAAGAAGTTGAAAAAGGAAATCCTCTAACCGGCGATTATCTATCAGAAATATATGGCAATATCCTGAAGAAATATTACGGAAACACTCAAAAAACCTGTGTGATCGATAATTATATCAAGATCGAATGGGCGAATATCCCCCATTTTTATATGAACTTTTATGTCTATCAATACAGTACTTCCTTCACAGCATCTATGTCGCTGGCCGAAAAAGTGATGAATAAGGAACCGGGAGCTGTCGAAAAATACCTGAAATTTCTCTCAGCGGGTGGTTCCAATTATCCAATCAATCTGTTAAAGAGTGCCGGTGTCGATATGACCACTTCTGTTCCGTTCGAAAAAACAATTCAGGCAATGAACAAGGTAATGGACGAAATCGAAACGATCCTTAATAAAAAGGAGAAGAGGTAAACAATTTGGCAATTCGACAATTTGGCGATGTGACGATTAAATCCAAAATTCGTTGGTTTGTGCGATTGGCTGCCTGCAACTGGCAAATGGCTACCGGCTGTATTACTACTCCGGGAAAAGCTGTTTTCCATTTACAGGTAGCCAGTTGCTAATTGCCAGCTGCTAGTTACCAACCGCCAGTTGCCAGTTGCTAGTTGCCAATAGCAATTCCTAAACATTAAACCTAAAATGCATGATATCGCTGTCCTGAACAACGTACTCCTTACCTTCAACGTAAATCTTACCCACCTCGCGGCAGGCAGCTTCTGATCCAAGTTTTACGTAGTCGTCGTATTTAATCACCTCAGCGCGAATAAATCCCTTTTCGAAATCACTGTGAATAATTCCGGCAGCTTTGGGAGCTTTGATTCCCTTTACGAATGTCCAGGCACGGCTCTCATCAGCTCCCGTCGTAAAATAGGTTTGAAGATTAAGCAATTTATAAGCCGAATGAATCAGTTTGTTAACACCTGGTTCGTCAAGGCCAAGATCTTCCAAAAACAATTGCTTTTCCTCGTAAGTCTCCAACCCCGCAATATCAGCTTCAGTTGCTGCAGCAATAATTAGAATTTCAGCCTTTTCGTTGGCAATTGCCTCCTTCAGCTGTTGGGTGAATTTGTTTCCTTTTGCAGCCGATGCTTCATCGACATTGCAAACATACAACACCGGTTTTTTGGTAAGCAGAAAGAAGTCATGGATTAATGCCTCCTCATCTTCATGCAATTCAAGTGTGCGGGCACTTTTGCCGGTCAGCAACACTGCTTTTAATCGTTCGGCAATAGCAACCGTCCTTTGGGCCACCTTGTCATTTCCAACCTTTGCCTGTTTCTGCAATTTCGAAATGCGACTTTCAACGGTTTCAAGATCTTTTAATTGTAATTCAATGTCAACGACTTCTTTATCCCGAACCGGGTCGATTGAACCATCGACATGAATAATATTGTCGTTTTCGAAACAACGAACCACATGAATAATTGCATCGACTTCGCGAATATTAGCCAAAAACTGATTTCCAAGACCCTCGCCTTTGCTCGCCCCTTTTACAAGCCCAGCAATATCAACGATTTCGACAGTTGTGGGAACGACCCGTTTGGGTTTATCAATTTCAGCTAGCCTGATCAGTCTTTTATCCGGCACGGTAATCACCCCTACATTGGGTTCGATTGTGCAAAAAGGGAAGTTCGCTGCCTGAGCCTTTGCATTCGACAGGCAATTAAAAAGTGTCGATTTCCCAACATTGGGAAGTCCGACTATTCCACACTGTAAAGCCATTATAAATACTGTTTATTTTAGTGTCACAAAATTACTAATTTCGCTGAGAATAATAACTTGTGGTCGTTCTAACGTCTTTAAACTTTAAAACCAACCAGATAATGATTCAAATCTTTTAATGAAATACAAAGATTGAGCGAAGTAATCACATAAATTGAGTGTATTTTCGAAGAGTGGGAATACAGTTATGTGAAAATATCAATGTTGTTAACTTTCCGGCACCATATTTGGATGCATAATAGTATGAGTAAAACATATGTAATAAATACAACCATAATAACCAATTGCGTGACAGCTTATTCAAGTGTCCGAAAAATACATCTCATTAACAAATTTGATTTTAAAATGAAAAAGATTTACGCCTTCATCCTGTTTACTACTTTCTTTTCGCTTAGCGGATTCGCACAGGATCGCATTGTAAAAATAACCAAAGACACCATCGTTTGTCAGATCAAGGAGATCGGCGACGACGAAGTAAAATACACACAGAAAGATTTTCGTGGTGATCTTATTTTCGGCATCGACAAAAATAAAGTGAGCAAAATCCTTTTCAGCGATGGTAAAGAACTGACTTTTAAAGATTCGATGTACGATCCGGCCCAATACGAAACCCAGCGTAAGAATGCTTTGAAAGTAGGATTCTTATCGCCGCTGTTCGGTGCAACAAGTTTAACTTTCGAACATAGTCTCAAACCTGGTAATAGCATTGAAGCCACCTTAGGCATCATCGGACTTGGGACCAATATAACCAACAATTCCCCAAGTGGATTGTACCTTAAATTTGGCTATAAATTCATCAAAAGCCCCGACTTTTACCTGAAGGGGATGCAATATTCTCATATATTAAAAGGAGCCTATATCAGACCCGAAATTTCCTTTTCATCATACAATACCACCTCAACGCTGCAATACGATTATGAGGGCCGCGTGATCTCAAATGGAGGCTCGAAGGAAACAAATACCATGTTTGCACTTATGCTCAACATTGGCAAACAATGGGTTTTTCAAGACCGGTTTTTAATCGATTGGTTTACAGGTGTTGGTTACGGTTTTGGTAATGCTAATAACGACGATCCCTTTCATTTTGCATTTTTGGGAGGAAGTTCGGACACCGCATTTGCCATCACTTCCGGCTTAAGAATCGGAATTCTTTTTTAGCAGATTAAACCTTTGGATTTAACCAGTGTCTGAAAGACAGAATATCATATAATTGCAGGCAACAATAATGGATCTTAACGAGAAAGAGCTTATTGCCAATCTCAAATCCGATGGGAACAGGGAGAAGGCTTTTAAGGTTCTGGTAAAAACTTACCAGGAAAGACTCTATTGGCATATTCGCAAAATCGTTATGAATCATGATGATGCTGATGATATTCTGCAAAACGTGTATGTAAAAGTCTGGAAGAATGTCGATAGTTTCAGAGAAGACTCCTCGCTGTATACCTGGCTTTTCAGAATTGCAACAAACGAATCGTTAAGCCATTTGCAAAAGCAGCGTCGACATTCGATTGTTCCGATGAACGAAATCAGTGAATATCTCGCCGAGTCACTTGAATCGGATGTTTATTTCGATGGTGATGAAATTCAGAAGAAACTTCAATTGGCAATAGTTCAATTACCTGAAAAGCAACGCATTGTTTTTAATATGAAATATTTTGATGAAATGAAATACGAAGAGATGTCGGAAATACTTACGACCTCGGTGGGTGCATTAAAGGCTTCATTTCACTTTGCTGTAAAAAAAATAGAAGAATTTTTGAAAGAAGATCGAAAATAGGTTAAACCTTATGCGATGAAGAATGTCAAAACGATAAGAAAATGAAAGAAACAGACGAAAATATTGAAAATCAGTTCGGAATTCACAAGAAAGGTCAACCTTTTCGTGTTCCGGAAGACTATTTCGAAACATTTGCAGACCGGCTAATGGTAAGGATTGAAGAAGAGGAACAACCCAATAAAAAAAGATCGTTGTTCTTTTATCTAAAACCAGTCCTGATGATGGCAGCAAGTTTTGCTTTCGTGATGCTGTTGGTTTATGTGCCGATCAAAAAGTTCTTTCCCGCAACAGGAAAAGCATATCTGGCCGGGCAAAAAGTGAACATTGATTCCGTTGACTCTGCAGGCTTAGTACCAGTAACATTGATCTCCTATTTTTCGGAAAGTCAATTCATGTCAGCAGTTACTGATATGACTGAATTTGAACCTGATTCAATATCGAATGATGAACTGGCTGATTTTATTGCAGCCAACTACAGTGATTACGACGTTATTGCAAATAATTAAAACAAATATATGAAATTCAGGATATTAATCATCGCCTTGCTTTTGTTTTCCTTAACAGGAATCGCACAGCGGAAATTTGATCCTCAAACACTTGAGCTGATCAAAACCAAAAAGATTGCATTTATGACCGAGCAAATTGGTTTAACATCTCAGGAAGCTGAAAAATTCTGGCCGGTTTATAATGAACTCGAAAAAGAGCGATACATGCTTATGGATAAGAAAAGAGATCTTGAGCATATGAGTGAAGCACCAAAACCCGGAATGAGCGATGCCGATTACCGTAAACTGGCCTGTGAGATGGCTGCAACACATGCCAAAGAGGGAAAGTTAATTGAAGAGTACAACCTGAAATTATTAAATATTCTTCCAGCCGAAAAGGTAGTAAAACTATACCGTGCCGAAGGAAAATTCAGGGCATCGTTAATGCATGAATTTCGCAGAGGGCAAGAAGAAAAGAGAGAAAGAGAAAGTAATAAATAGTAGATAGGTTCGTTTAGTTTAGTAAATGTAGTTTTAGTAAAGAGGCTGTCGTAAACAATTGTTTACAGACAGCCTCTTATTTTGTCCTCATGTCGGATTGTGAGGTTAATTCTTTATTCCATCTTTTTTGAGAGACTGGCAACAAGCGGCTGGCAACAAGCGACTTGAATCAAGTGGCTGGGAACTAATGGTTGGGAGCTAATGGATGGAAACTAATTGAAATATTTTTATATTGAAATTTTAGGATGCAAGTAGCCAGTTGCCAGCTGCCAGCAGCTCATAGAAAGAATTACAATACCCTCTTCGCCTCTTCCTGCAAGATATTTACCAGTTCTTCAGTTTTAATTAGTTGTTGATCACCTGTCTCCATATTTTTTAAATTAATCATGCCCTGGGTTATCTCTGATTCGCCGGCCAAAGCCACATATTTCACCCCTTTCTTGTTGGCATAAATCATCTGCTTTTTCATTTTATCAGCATCGGGATAAATCTCGCTGCTAACCCCAGCCGCCCGCAACTTTAACAAAAGCGGAAGACAGTAGCGCTCCTCAGCTTCTCCGAAGTTGACAAACATCACCTGAGTAGAAGCAATGGCATCTTTTGGAAACAGATTGAGTTGCGACATTACATCGTAGATCCTGTCTGCACCGAACGAGATGCCCACACCCGAAACACCCGGCAGTCCGAATATCCCGGTAAGATCGTCATATCGACCTCCACCTGTAATTGAACCTATCTGAACATCCTTCGATTTTACTTCGAAGATGGCGCCTGTATAGTAACTCAAACCACGGGCAAGGGTTAAATCGAGTTCTATTTCGGTTTCAAGTGTCATTGCTGAGAGGTAGCCAAAAATAGATCGCATCTCTGCAATTCCTTTCATCCCCATCTCCGACTTACCAATGACTACTTCAATCTGGTTCAGTTTTTCTTCATTATTTCCGTTCAATTTCAGAATTGGCTGAAGCTTTACGATTGCATCTTCTGAGACACCTTTTTGCAATAACTCCTCGTTTACCTTATCGAGCCCAATTTTATCCAACTTGTCAATTGCCACCGTGATATCAACAATCCGGTCGGCTTCGCCAATTGTCTCGGCAATACCAGCCAGAATTTTCCGGTTATTAATTTTTAAAACCACGTTGATACCCAGATTTCGAAAGATATTATCGACAATCTGAATCAATTCCACTTCATTCAACAGCGAAACAGAACCGATGATATCGACATCGCACTGGTAAAATTCGCGGTAACGCCCCTTCTGTGGCCGGTCGGCACGCCAAACGGGCTGAATCTGGTACCGCCTGAAAGGAAAGGTAATGTCATTCTGATATTGAACAACATACCTTGCAAATGGCACCGTAAGATCGTAACGCAACCCTTTCTCCGAAATTTTTGTGGTGAGTTTTGAGCTGTTCGGATCGGCCAGTTCACCGGGGTTCACCGCCGAAAGGAAATCACCTGAGTTTAATATTTTGAAAAGCAGCTTGTCCCCTTCTTCACCGTATTTTCCCATCAAAGTAGAAAGATTTTCCATTGCAGGGGTCTCAATCTGTTGAAAACCATACAATTTGAATACACTTTTTACTGTATCGAAAATATAGTTCCGCTTCGCCATTTCTGTTGGTGAGAAGTCGCGTGTTCCTTTGGGGATTGAAGGTTTTTGTGCCATGCTTTTGTTAAAAATTTGAAGTGCAAAGGTAGGGATTATATCCAAAAAAAGAGGATGCCCTGGTGGACATCCTCTTTATGTGAAGTAAGAAATCATTAATTGAAAATATAACGAATTCCCAATTGTAACTGCCAGCAGTTTGATTGATTATTATACACAATAAAAGATTTAGTTGGCAGTACTTTTACGCCTTCAACAGTCGTATAATACATTGAATAAATTGGTGTATTTGTTGCATCCACCGATTCGTATTTTAATATTTTGCCATAATTTGACGGAGAACTGGTTTGAGTAACTCCCCAAGAATTGTTAAGGAGGTTTCCAAAGTTCAAAATATCAAGACTTATTTGAAGGGTATTTAATGATTTACCAGCTTTTACTTTAAAGTCTTGTGCAATTTTTAAGTCGAAACGATTTACCCATGGCATTTTTGCTGAATAGGCTTCGGCATATTTACCTTTGTTTTTGCTCAAATAAGGATCTTGTTCAATAAAACTCCAAAGTGCATCAGCTTGTTGAGCCGCAGTAAATCCATTTGCACCCTCTTTGAAAAGAATTTCATTTTTTGTAGCAGGAATGTACATTAAATCGTTGTTTACACCGTCTTTGTTCATGTCAGATGAATATATCCAGCTGTAACTTCCTGTGTTATAACCATTGTAATAGAGTCCAACATTAGTAGCGAAATACTTTGCATAAGTCTTACGATAACTAACAGAGGCAATTACTTTGTTAGGTGTCACGTATTGAGAATTCTGCAATCCAAGTTGGTTAGGACCATCAATAGATGCCTGGTTTTGCCATGCAGAATTGGCCTGACTGCCTGGGTTACCTGAAATTTCCTTAACCAATGTGTGGGTATAAGCAAACATCATTTTTAAATTCTGAATTGGTTCGGCATTTACTGTGGCATTAATGCTGGAGCCATACCCTTTATTTGTATTCTTAAGAACCATAGCGTCAGTAACCCCACTATTTAATTTTGTACTTGTATAAATGTAACGTTTATCGGGTCCGTTGAAGTGTCCAAAATTAGCTGTTGCAGGATCTGGCATATTTGCATTTACCTGACAAACAGCGTTTAAATCTTTTGAATACATGCCTTCAAGCGTCAATGACAATGGAAATGAAGTCGGAATTTGATAATCAACGGCTAATGAGCTCTTCCAAACCTGAGGTAATTTGAAATCTTTATCAACAGCTGCAATTGAACTTGGAAGAGCTGCAGTTGCAACAGTTGGCAATCCAAGTGCACTTACCATTTGAGTTACATCAGTGATGATTTTTCCACCAGAAATCAATTTAGCCAAATCGGCACTGGTTCCGCTGCGAATTACAGTATTTTGAACCATACCTCCGTTGGTTGGCATATTGGTGAAAAACACCAAAGGAATACGACCGGTAAAAATACCTGTTCCACCTCTTACTTTTAATGTTTTGTCGCCATTTACATCATAGCTGAATCCAACACGTGGAGAAAGCAACAATTTTGAGGTTGGCCACATTCCTGTGTTAATTTTTCTGCCATCAAGAAAAGTTAATTTTGATACTTCGGTATTTTCAACCAAATCGTTCAGGTACGATGTATAATCGCCACGAATGCCATAAGTCAACTTTAAATTCTTATTGATATTCCATTCATCCTGAGCGTAAACGGAGAACTGGCCAAAACGTAAATCAGCAACCGGATTTAATTCGCCTCCATATCCATAGGTTAGTCCCCATGATTCAGGAGTAGCTCCATTAAGAAAGTCATCAAGAGTTTTAAAACGATAATAGCCTGTACCAAAACGTTGGAACGAGTTGGCTACATATTGATCTTCATAACTTGCACCCGCAGTTATGGTATGTTTTCCAACATAATAGGTAAAGTTATCAATAATGCTTGTAACATTATTTTTAACTCCGTTATTCCATGAGAAAAGTTCGTAACCAGCTGACATAAAAGCATCACCATCTTTCATGATATCAATGTGTGGAAAAGGAGAAGAAAGTGAACCACGCATATCCTCACTACGTGTGAAGGTGCCTAATAACTGATTCGACATATTGTTACTAACCCGTGTGTTAAGCTCAGCAGTCAATGAATGAACCAGGTTATCCATTGAATAGCAGTTGTTTCGAAATGCCATAGCATTTTGAGAAATACGACCTGAAGTCATTTTTGTAGCTGCAGTGGAAGTCGCATTTGTTGGAATATCAGCTACGTTTTTGGTGTAGTTGTAACGAATGGTAAATTTGTTATTGTCATTAATGTTCCAATCAATGCGTGCGAGCATCTTTTTATTGATGTTGCCACCACCGTAATCGGTATAAGAACCCGGATCATAACCATATTTAGCCAATCCTGTTTTGAAAGATTCCATATCAGCGGCTGTAACACGGGTAATGTTTTTACCAGCATTCGCAATGCCATCAGTTGATAAGGTCCATTGTTGAATAGGCTGTGGCGAATCGGAATACTCACCGTTTACAAAAAAGAATAATTTATTCTTAATGATCGGTCCACCTAAACTAAATCCATAAGTGTTGGTTGATTCTGTCGGGCGATCACCAAGGCTGTATCCATCAACTTTATTACCACGATAATCCTGATTACGCATAAAAGTGTAAGCAGATCCTTTAACCTGGTTGGTACCACTCTTGGTAATAGCATTGATACCTGCACCTACGAAATTAGCTTGTTTTACATCGAAAGGAGCAATAGTAACCTGTAGTTCTTCAATAGCATCAAGCGAAATTGGATTTCCGCCTCCAGGTAAACCTGAACTTAATCCAAAGTTATTATTGAAATTTGCTCCATCTATAGTTACATTATTCAAACGACCATCACGACCGCCAAAACTATTTCCTGCTCCGGAATAAGGAGAAAGACGAGTAAAATCATCTAAACTGCGTGAAATTGAAGGAAGAAGAGTCATCTGCTCATTCGAAATATTCGTTGAAACTCCCGATTTACTGGTTCCAAATGCTGAAGGTTTAGCTCCAACAACAATAACTTCGCCGACTTCAACGTTATCTTCCTTAAGGGAAACATTTAATACAAATGATTCTCCAAGAAATAGGGTAATTTGGGTATAAGTTTCCTTGTTGTAACCAACAAATGATACTTCAACCTGATAAGGGCCACCGGTGCGCATCCCCTGCAATGTGAAACGACCGTCAGCGTTAGAAATAATACCATACTGAGTACCTGAAGGCTGGTGAATAGCCAAAATGGTTGCACCCGGAATGGATTCATTGTCTGGTCCTGTAATTTTACCATTCATCCCAGATGAAGTTACCTGCCCCAGCGTGGTTAAGACCATTCCTGCAAAAAGCACAATAGTCAGTAAGAGCTTGTTCAAATTGTTTTTCATTAATAATTCATTTT
>JAAFHB010000122.1 GCA_010906965.1 Mariniphaga sp.
AAATCAACAATTCAACCATTACTAACTTCTAGCTTTAATTAAATCCGGAATTTACAGCCGGAAACTTTCAATAAAGATATATAAAAATAACGGCTATGGTAACACAAATGCTAAATATTTTCAGCTTTACTCACAATAATGTTATGAGTTGACAAATAAAAACAATCTTAATTTCTTAATGATCAGCCGATAACAAACAGCCAACAGCTTGTAATAAGACAATAGATGTTATCATATTCTTTTATTGGAGTATAAAATGATAGGTTATGGTTCCTTTTTGGAAGGCAGGGGCGTTTTCGTCAGTATTAAAGCTGGCAGCAAGGGCCGCTTTTTTGGCAGCTTCAAGCAGATCGGTATTAACCGTATTTGAACCTTTAACTCCAGCTAAGGCTTTGGTCACCTTGCCGAATTTATCCACAGTAACTTCTACGACCACAACTCCCGATTCGTTTCCAGGGAAAGTTGGTTTTGGCAAAGAACGGGCATTACGACCTGCCAAACTGAATGATATGCCTTTACCTGCTCCGCCGCCAAGACCATATTGTTTGGCACCTGGTGTACCATCAGGACTTCCCTGGTTACCTCCGCCATAAGTATTTCCCTGACCTGTGCTTTGCGAACCATTGTCGGTTTTACCTCCACCAAATGCGTTTTTTGCACGCGAGTTAATGGCACCGATCTTTGCAGCTTTTTCTTGCGCTACACGTCTTTCCGCAGCCTCTTCACGCTGTATTTCAAGTGCCTCAGCCCTTTGCTGCTGTTCTTCACGCGCTTTTATCCGTTGCTCTTCGTCAAATTTTGCTTTTTTTTCATCGCGCACTTTTTTCTTTGCACGCGCAGCAATTGCAACTGTCTTTTCATAATCCTGCGTAAGCAGATCTTCATCCCCTTTGTCATCAACTTTAGGAGTGCTCTGTGGTCGTGTGATGGGTTTCGCTGCCGGAACAACCTTTTTTGCAGCAGCAACCACTTCCGGAGCACTTGCGGCTGAAGGTTCTTCAAGGCCGAGTCCTGTGTCCGAATTTCCAAAATCAATCAAAAAACCCTCCTCCTGAGGCGGTGGAAAAGGTACGACAAATCCCATATAGAGCAGCAACAGCAAAACAGCCGTATGAAATAATACAGTTGTAATTAATCCTGTTCGCTCGCTATTGGTTAATGTCATAATCTATATTTTCAATTTAAATTGATCAATCACGCTCCGGACTTGTAGCAAGTATCATCTTGTAATTATTGCGCTTGGCAATATTCATCACGCGTACGACCTCCTCTATAGGTACCGATTTTTCGGCATGAAGCGATATATACATCTCGGGCTGATTCCCAAGTGTTTGACGCAGGTATGGTTCGATTTCGGTAAAATTCACCAAAACCGGTTTGCCGTTATTGTTGACGTAGTATTGAAGTTCCTTTGTGATCGAAATCGTGGTAAGCGGTTTTGCATTGGTTTGATTACTGCTTTGCGGTAGTAATAATTTCAGCGCATTCGGACTAACCACGGTCGAAGTGATCATAAAGAATATCAATAATAAAAATACAAGATCGGTCATGGAAGCCATGCTAAATCCCGATTCAACTCTATTTCGTTTACGTAATGCCATATTTGTTGATATTTAACTATTTGGCAGGCTCGTGCAAAAGATCCATAAATTCGGAAGTGGTAGCCTCCATTTGAAACACAACAGATTCGACTTTTGCAACAAGAATATTATAGGCAAAATAGGCAGTAATCCCGACAATAAGTCCGGCAACTGTTGTTACCATGGCAAGGTAAATCCCGCCTGAAAGAATTGTTACATCGACATTGCTACCAGCAGTTGACATGTTGTAAAATGCCTGCACCATTCCCATTACTGTTCCAAGAAATCCAAGCATCGGAGCTCCACCCGAAACACTGGCGAGAGCCGGAAAACCTTTTTCAAGTTTCGAAATCTCAAGATTACCCACATTTTCGATAGCGGTATTGACATCATTTAATGGACGGCCAATGCGTGAAATCCCTTTTTCAATCATCCGGGCAACCGGTGCATCGTTTGAACGGCATAACATCACAGCTTCATCTATTTTTCCCTTATGAATCAACATCTTAATCTGATCCATAAAGCTATGATCAATTTTCGAAGCTTTTCGGATTGTATAATAGCGTTCACCAAAGATGTAAACAGCTACAAAGCCAAGCAAAATGATCGGAATCATAATCCAGCCACCTTTCAACGCAAGATCGAAGAAATTTAGTTCAACTGCGGCTTTGGCTGTTTTGGCTGCAATATCAGAAGTCCCGATTGCCCCTTGTGCACCCTGAATAAATAATAGATTTAACATAGGGAATAAAATTGATATATTTTACAATTCATGATTTAATAACTATGCTGGCAAAAATAGGCATTCCGAATGAATATCCCACCTATTTTTGACTACTGAACTGATTGCCCTTTCAAAGTATCCTGCTTTATGATGACTTTGTTCAAGGTTTTTTTAGAACGGTAATGTTTAAAAAGATCGCTCAAGGTATCGAATTCTTCTGTGAACGAAAATCCAATACCTTGTTTGTAAAGTGAGGTATCGTAAATCAGGTCGTCGTTTGCACGATTGTAAGCCTTAAGCTGTAGTTTACCTGATTTATTGAGCTTTATAAATACTTCGACCTCCCCGACCACAGGATTCGCGATATTTGACTGTAAATTGCTGTTGTTTCCAATATTACCATTTATTTTCACACGATCATTAAGTATCTGAGTACTTAATGCCAATTCCATTTGATTCGCATTAACCAGATCACCAGGTCGATAATTAAAGCCAATATCCCACTCGTTGCTGATCTGCGATAGCCAATTCGAAAGTTGATTGGAAAGAATGTCTGAAGTCGTAGATCCGACTAAATTTCCGGTATTCGATTGAAAATCTTGTCTTCCCCTGAGATATTCAGGAGTGAAGAATTGCCCCATTACCAATAATGAAACCATTTGCCGATTGATATCATCCTGAGTGCTTATAAATTGCTGAAGCTCATCTTTTGTCCGTTCGTCGGCAGTGGGAAAGGCAATATCGAATTTCACTGCTGGATTAAGCAATTTTTTGGAAAGATTGATTCGGCATTCAACTGGAATCCGGCGCGTTTTATCGTTTTGATTGGAATTAATTAACAGATAATTGACGGGCGCTTTTAAGGTATATACCGCATCGAGTTCGACAATAGCACCATATGGGTCGCCATTCCACGAAATAAGACCTCCCTGGTCGATCCGAAATTTCCTGACAAGTACATTTTGAAGGGTAAACATGTAGTCCCCTTTATCGATCTTATAATCGCCGTAAATGAAAAAATTACCATCCTTGTCGTAATTAAACCTAAGGTCACCCGATCCATATCCATTGATGGCATCACCAACCGTAGAGTTAAATATCATTTGAACTTTTGCGTCGGGGGTGGTGGTAAGGTCAAGATTCATCTCAAATCCGCCCGAATTACTTATCCTTGCGGTTGATCTGTCCTTTTGTACAAGAGAATCAGGATTTACAAACCGGATGAAATCATATTGGTTGACCGATTCGGGATTTTCGAGTGGTACATTAATCTGGGTTCCAGGCCTTGTAGTTAACGACATATCCAATCGGACGCGCGCGACCTTTCCTGAAATTCTTATCATACCCGAGGCATGTGCAATGCCATAGAATAAAGGGTTGTCGCTTCCGGTTGTATTTAATGCCATAATATTGCTTGTACTTGCAAACATATCATAGGTCATGTGATTGAATAAATTATGGGTAATTACCCCATTAAACCGCGCCTTGTTGTTATCGACATCGGAAACTGAAATATTTTTAAAGATAATGGAATCACCAGAGAACCTTACCGTATCGCTCAATGAATAAACAACTTTGGTATAATCGATACCAATTTTTGCATTGGTGACTGCCACTTTACCATTGAATTTAGGTGCTGACAGTTTGCCGGTAATGCTAACCTGCCCGTTTCCAATACCTTCAACTTTATTTGAAAAGCTCTGCAAAATGGGAAGTAATGATTCAAGAGGATAATCTTTGAAATTGGCGTGATACTCCAGACTGTCACTTTTAGGTTTGTAATAACCTTTTACTTCCAAACCAGCTTTTGAATCTTTCATGAGCACTAACGAAGAATTGAGCTGCAGCTTTTCCTGATCCCAGGTATTGTCAAGCAGAATATCCCCAAAGTTCTTTTCAAGGTAGGTAAAATCCGACACTTTAAGGTTGCTTGTGAGAGCAAATGAATGGTAAGGATCAGCAACCGAAACCGTCCCATTTAATTCACCAAAGATTCCAATTTCTTCACCAAGGAGTAAATCAATATTACTTAGCTTTACCTTATTAAATTCAACATTTATTTTATCGGAAGTATTATCGGTAACTTTACCAAAGACGCTGAAATACTCCTGATTATGCCGGAAAGTAAAGTTGTCGACAGCGATTGAAGTAGTATCAATATGAAGATGACTTTTTTCAATTTGCCAAAGTGAGTCGGCAACCCATATTTTCGATGGGCGAAGATAAAAATCCGCAAGACTCTTGCCCTCCCTGTTTCTTGAAAATATGCCCATAAAATCAATTTTTCCGCTGGAGGTCGGAACAGAATTATTGTTCCAGGTAATTGCTGTATTAAGGCTGTCACGTACTAGTGAGTTGTTAATTGAAAAATTTTCAAACATCAGGTTACCGCCAAGAACTGCATTTTTGGTTCCAATTCGGATTAACCATTTGTTGCCAATATTTCTCGAATTGATGGTCAATCCTCTAACCTGATATTGGTTGAAAAGCAACTCATCCACCGATCCGTCAAGAGACAGCGTTTTCTTTTCAGAATTAATGTTACCGGTAAGAATAACAGGCGATTTGGCAACCAAGCCAGGTATAAAAAAACTACCAAGCTCTTCCGTTTTTTTAATATTAACGTCAAATTGGAAAGCGTTTTTGCCAGTAGAAGGCCGATCCGAAAAGGGTAACTTGGCCGATGGGAGAAAATATTGAAGATAATCCCTGATCGTAAGATCCAATTCTCCAAAATGGTATTTACCATTAATCGTTAAATCGGCGACATCTGACTGCAGCGAAATATTGTTTTTTTCAACACTATTCGACGTTTTCATTATGAGGCTTTGAATCTCAAGTATCTTATCATCACGAACAAATTTAAAATTACGAAGGTCAATTTGTCCGTTGACATTATCAATATGATCACCCGTAAAATTTGCACTTACCTGAAATTTGAGGTCTGCTACTTTTTTTTCCTTTTCTAAACCCAGAATCACGAGATTGGCTCTTTCGACAGTTGATGTAAAGTTAAATTCAGGAATTTTTCCAGCAAAATCGGCTTTCCCGGCAAAATTCATTTTCAGGTTATTATCCTTTATATCTAATTCCCCTTCAAAACTGCGATCACGCGCTTCACCATTCACATAAATTGAATCGACCCGGTAATTGTTGAAATATAGACTGTCGATATTGCCGGCAATCAATGCATTGAATTTGTTATTCTCCGATCGTGATCCATTCACTTTTATTTCGAGCGATACGGCCCCAAGCGGCGCATAATTCAGCAATTTACCCGCTTCAAACGATAAAGCCTTGATATTCCCTTTAAAATCAATCTCACCCGATTTTTTTGGGCGAATGGCAATATCGGTAGATAATTTGCCAAAACTGCCATCCAATGTTCCATAGGCTACAAAATCTGAAGGAAATCCACTAAAATTTCCCTGATAGGTAAACCTGACGTTATTAAGCAATTCTTTCGGAATTTTAAGATATCGCAACGGTGCGCTGTCTGGCATGCGAACAGCGGCAAGATCATTGAAATTAAAGGTGTTATTATATAATTTAAAGAAAATAAAGGTATTTTTCCAATTTGGCAATCCCTGTAATTCGAGGTCGGCATTTAACTGTGTTTCTCTTCCAATCTTAAAATTAATCCGCTTAAATTTCAAATTACTCAGCGATCCTTTTATTCCACCCGAAAATAATATCGGTTCATTCATCCCCCATATTTCAGGAATGACATACGATAAATCAGTTAATGACAGCATTGACTCTTTAAAATCGCTGTCAATTACATAGCGATTTGTTAAAGTCAGACTTTTTTCGGAATAGAGCGAATCGATGCCAAAAAGTTTATTCTTTGATATTTTGATTCTATTGGCCTCGATATGTGAATGGTTCGAAACGAGGGTCATATTCGAGAGTTCAAGTCCGGTGGAATCAATCCGACCGGCAAACCTCAGATCTCCAATAGAAAACCCCGATTTTTCGTAGACCGAGGCATTATCGACAAAGAATGTTGTGATTGAATCGGTCTGACGCACATTTACCACAGAAAGATTTAGTTTCGTTATATCTATATCGTCGAAATTCATTCCATGATTTACCAGGGTATCTTTGGCATTGATGTCTTTGTACTTAATCCTTGAATTCAGAAAGTAAAAATTGGTAAATGTGATGTTCCAGGGACGAAGTGTATCGGGTTTTGATGTTGATGATCCGGCTAAAAATTGAAAATTATAACCGGTAGTATCTTTCAAAATATTGATTTTGGAATCCTCGAAATTGAGATCACCAAAATGAACCCTTCGTTCGAGAAGTGCCAAACTGTCGATTTGAAGTTTAACACTGCCAATATAGAACATCGTATCCTGGTTCTGATCCTCGATCATCACCTTTTCGAGAACAATACTTTTAAACAAAGAAATATCGACTCCTCCAACGCTGATTCTGGCTTTATAAGTATGCGACAATTGAACCATTATCCAATGAGCTACAAATGTTTGAACTTTTGGAGACCGGAAGGTCAGGTATGCCGCACCATACAAGAATGAGAGCGTGAGGACTAAGACAAGTAATATATTAAACCTTTTTTTGATACTTTTGACCTTTATTTTAGAACAACCGGAGAACCGGATAAAATACTATTTTTTGACTTTTGCAAGGTAACAATTTTTGATGTCCGGTAATATGTGGAACTTCCGGATATTGAAATAAATAGGATAAATTAACATGACAGACAACAAAAGGGATATTATAATTCTTGGAATTGAATCTTCGTGCGATGACACATCAGCTGCGATAATTCGTAATAATCTGATTCTTAGTAATGAAGTTGCCGGCCAAGCCGTCCACATTGCATATGGCGGCGTTGTTCCTGAGCTTGCCTCACGGGCTCATCAACAGAATATAATTCCAGTGGTAGATCTTGCCATAAAAAAATCGGGCATATCAATGGATGATATTACAGCAGTCGCATTTACACGTGGACCGGGTTTACTGGGATCGCTACTTGTGGGTACTTCGTTTGCCAAAGGTTTTGCGCTGGCAAAAGGAATTCCGCTTATTGAGGTGAATCATCTTCAGGGTCATGTATTGGCTCACTTTGTTAAAGAGCAATCCGTTGAGAAAAAATTACCCGGATTTCCGTTTCTGTGTCTATTAGTATCGGGTGGAAATTCACAAATCATAATTGTCCGCGATCATCTTGATATGGAAGTAATTGGACAAACAATTGATGATGCTGCCGGAGAGGCCTTCGATAAATGTGCCAAAGTAATCGGATTGCCCTATCCGGGTGGACCAATGATTGACAAACTGGCTAAAATAGGTGATCCTAAAGCTTTTAAATTTGCGAAACCCAAACTCCCTGGATTGGATTATAGTTTTAGCGGTTTAAAAACATCGTTTCTTTATTTCATCCGCGACAGAATGGCCGAAAACCCAAATTTTATTGAAGAGAACAAAGCTGATATCTGTGCTTCGCTGCAATATACGATCATCGAAGTTTTGATGACAAAAGTAAAACAGGCAGCAAAGGAAACCGGCATCCGCACCATCGCTGTTGCTGGTGGTGTTTCTGCAAACTCCGGTCTTAGGCAAGCCTTACTCGATGCAGCCGAAAAATACAATTGGGAAATGCACATCCCTGCTTTTAAATTCACAACTGATAATGCAGCAATGATTGCTATAACAGGCTATTATAAATATCTGAAAGGTGAATTTGCTGCTCAGGACACGGTGCCGTATTCGAGGGTTTCTTTAAAATAAGCGTAAGAGATGGCGTGATCGAGAGAAAGTGAGAACCGGAGATGAGCATGGCGACTGAATTCATAAAATTCTGAAATTATCCCAATATTCTTTAGGACTAACAATTCTTGTTCCTTTAAAATAGCTCATTGTAAAATCATTAGTATTGCCCGTAATGATAAAATCTGCATTGGCTTCCGAGGCTAGTTCAAGTAAACGATTGTCATTTTTATCAATAATAATTTCAAATCTTTCTTTAGGTAGAAAATTTATCGCTTTGCTTTCAATTTGAGCCAATACAAATTCTGCTTTATTCAGGAAATCAGGATACTTACTAAATTTCGGCCTGTTTAAAACATCTAAATACTCTTCAACTAATGCGTCTGAAGTGCATACTTCTACAAGATTCTCAAGCACACAATAATAGACAATAAAATTTGGATAACTCCTCTGTATCAAGGCCGAAACCAGTACATTTGTATCAATGATTATCTTTTGCATTTCTAACTGCTTTTACTTCTTCAGAAATCTCATCCATCGTCATTCTGGAAAGCTCATATCTTTCAGCCAGCCTAACACAATTATTCATTGCTTGTTTAAAAATCTCTTTATTGACAATGTCAACAAACTCAGTAAAAGACAATTTATCTTTATTTATTCCGAATTGATTATACTCTAGATCAGATATCGAAATACTTAGTGTTTTCATAATTCATGTTTTATGCAAATTTAATCTTTTAAATGAATTCTTCCAAGTGTTTCATACCATCAATCATCGTATTGCAAAGAAGAAAGCAATAAAAAAACCTTGACGTCAATCATTAGTTCAAACAGAAAAAGGATCGTATTACCGACCCTTTTTCTGTTTTATATAGCTTACCGGAGTTACCACGCAAACATTGGGAAGCCTTCCATCATTTTATTAACTCGTCCGCGTACGTCGTTGATTACATTTTCGTTATCGGCATCCTGAAGAACTTCATCAATCAGATCAACAATAATCGCCATATCTTTTTCTTTCATTCCCCGCGTCGTGATCGCTGGTGTTCCGACACGTAAACCGGAAGTAAGAAACGGGGAACGCGAATCGAATGGAACCATATTTTTGTTGATGGTTATATCAGCCAGGACCAACGCATTTTCAGCTTTTTTACCTGTAAGATCAGGGAATTTGGTACGCAAATCAATCAACATCGAATGGTTATCTGTTCCGCCTGAAATAACTTTGTAACCTTTATCCATAAACGCTTTGGCCATTACCCTTGCATTTTTCTGTACAAGCGTTTGATATTCGATGTATTCCGGAGCAAGTGCTTCACCAAAAGCAACTGCCTTGGCAGCAATCACATGTTCCAGCGGACCACCCTGCGTTCCAGGAAAAATAGCGGAATCAAGAAGTGACGACATCATCTTCAACTCGCCTTTTTTAGTTTTAAGGCCCCATGGGTTTTCGAAATCTTTACCCAAAAGGATAATACCACCGCGTGGACCGCGTAAGGTTTTATGGGTAGTTGAAGTAACGATGTGTGCATATTTCAATGGATTATCGAGCAAGCCCGCAGCAATCAATCCGGCAGGATGCGCCATGTCCACCATAAAGATGGCTCCGATTTTATCAGCAAGTTTACGCATCCGCTGATAATCCCATTCGCGCGAATAAGCTGAAGCACCAGCGATAATCAGTTTTGGAAGTTCTTTTAAAGCTACTTCTTCCATCATATCATAATCGACAAGCCCCGTATCTTCTTTCACTGAATAGGCAACCGGACGATAAAACAAACCCGATGAATTAACTGGTGAGCCATGCGAAAGATGTCCTCCATGCGACAAATCAAGTCCCATAAAAGTGTCACCCGGTTTTAAACATGTCATCAGCACGGCCATATTCGCCTGAGCTCCCGAATGGGGTTGCACATTCGCATATTCAGCGCCAAAAAGCAATTTCAACCGGTCGATGGCCAGTTGTTCTGACTCATCAACAAATTGGCAACCACCATAATAACGATGTCCTGGGTAGCCTTCGGCATATTTATTGGTCAGGCATGAGCCCATTGCCTGCATCACCTGTTCCGAAACAAAATTTTCGGATGCAATCAGTTCAATACCATGCAGCTGACGCTGTCTTTCTTTTTCAATAATCTCAAAAATCTGGGTATCCTTTTTCATTGTAAAATCTTTTGGATAAATTTTGTTCTATATTTTATTCGACATTTTCGTTTTGAATTTTTTCTGTTCAATACGAATTGAACTTCTTACAACATTCAACCTCATTAAAATGCAAATTTACTGTTTTTGAACTAAATCTTCGAGGTGAATCATTCTCCTTTATTTCTAAAAGTGTGAACTATTGTTCATATTGTTTGCACTGCCTATCACAATGTCGCCAGTTCATTCAAAATGAAACTGCATTCCGGTTGATCCTATGCCAGTTGCCAATTGCCAGTTTACTCTTCCGAAAAACGAACCAGTTCTGAGCGATATGCATTGAAAATGGTTGACTTCGAGATTAAACCAATGTACTTCTTTTCGCTGACAACCGGAAGATTCCATGCACCGCTGTCATTGAACTTTTTCATCACACTATCCATCTTTTCATCCAGCGAAATAATAGCCGGCGGCATGATCATCAAGTCCTTAACCCGCATTTTATTGTACTTCTCCTTATTAAACATGAATTGCCTGACGTCGTCGAGCAGTACCACTCCGCAAAAATTTTCATCATGATCGATTACAGGAAAAATATTGCGTTTTGACCTGGAAATGATCCGAACCAATTCCCCCAATGTGCTGTTTACTTTTACGGTTAACAGATCAGTCTCAATCACCGTTCTCATTTTAAGCAAGGTAAGCACTGCCTTATCTTTGTTGTGGGTGATAAGTTCGCCGCGCTGAGCAAGCCGTATATGGTAAATTGAATGTGGTTCAAGTGGTGTGATCGTCAGGTAAGCTGTTGCTGCAGTGATCATCAAAGGGATCAGTAATCCGAAACCTCCCGTGATCTCTGCGATCAGGAAAATCGCTGTCATGGGCGAGTGCATAACTCCGGCCATCATTCCCGCCATTCCTGCCAAAGCAAAATTACGGGCAGGTACCAGGTTCCCATCTAAATTAAGAATCGAAGAAACGAAAAAACCAGCCATCCCACCTAAGAATAAGGTAGGAGCAAAAATTCCACCGCTTCCTCCTGCACCTGTCGTTGCGGCTGTTGCCAGGATTTTAACCAGCATGATCACCAGGATCATCCCGATTAATATAAACTTGTCATCTTTGAATCCAACAAAAAGAGAGTTGTTCAGAATATTCGATCCCACATCCGAAAGTATTTGATCGATTGATAAATATCCCTCGCCCCACAGTGAAGGGAAAAGAAATATCATAACACCAAGCATGGTTCCGCCAATCAAAACCTTTAAATAGGGATTCGCGATTTTCCGGAACCGCCCTTCAACGTACAAATTGCCCTTTGTAAAAAGGTAGGAGAAGAGACCGCAAAAGATCCCTAAAACAATATACCAGGGGATATTGCTGACATTATATGCTTTATCAATTTGAAATTCAAAATGGTGTGCACTTCCCATCAGGAAATAGGCCAAAGAGGCTGAAGTTGCAGCCGAGATCATCAGCGGCAACAGTGATGCCATTGTCATGTCGAGCATAAGCACTTCAATGGCAAATAACATTCCGGCCAGGGGTGCCTTGAAAATACCGGCAATTGCACCGGCGGCCCCGCACCCAATCAGAACGGTCATCGTGCGATAACTCAGATTGAATGACCGTGCAATGTTAGATCCAATCGATGAGCCCGTTAATACAACCGGGGCCTCCGCTCCCACCGATCCTCCAAAACCGATGGTGATGGTACTCGAAATGATGGAAGTGAACATGTTGTGAGCACGCATGACCCCTTTATTATTGGCGATCGACTCCAGCACTTTGGTAATCCCATGTCCGATATCGTCCTTAACGAAGAATCGCACATACAATACAGTGATTAGAATTCCGATTCCGGGATAAGCCAGATACAGGTAATTTTCTGAATAAGAGGTGAAATTCTGTGTTAAAACTTTTCCAAGATAGTGAATTAGGTTTTTCAGAATTATTGCTGCAAAACCACTAAGTAAGCCTACAACAAAGCTAAGAATCAGCAATACCTCATGTTCGTTAAGGTGCTTTAGACGCCAGTCTCTGATCTTCTCGATTAAGTGGGCTGATTTTTCCATTGCTTGCAAAATTAGTTTATTTCATGTTATAGAACAGCTTTTTCAACTTATAGTCTCATTTTTTCGTTAAATTTGTTTAATCAAAAAATCAAATTTTCACTAATCAGTTATGAAATGAAAAACTTAGTTACCATTTTGTTTTTAGGGATTGTATTATCTATCAATGCCCAAACAAAATCGATGAAAAATTCTCCGTTATTGACGGAGGGAACACCTGTAAGTGTCGGGATGTCGGCTGAAAGGTTGGCCAGGATAGAAACGATGTGCGCCGATGCTGTTGCCAAAGGTGAGATTCCGGGGATAGTAGCACTCGTTGCAAGGAATGGGAAAATCGTTTATTACAAAGCATTTGGAAAAGCCGATAACCAAAGTGGCCGAAATTTAAAACGGGATGACATTTTCCGGATTGCATCACAAAGTAAAGCGATCACCTCAACCGCGGTAATGATGCTTTGGGAAGAAGGTAAATTTAAACTCGACGATCCTATTTCGAAATACATCCCTGAATTTAAAAATCCACAAGTCCTTAAAACATTTCAATACAGCGACACTTCTTATACAACCACTCCGGCACCAGGTGAAATCACAATCCGACAGTTGATGAGTCACACTTCGGGTCTTGGATATGGCGTTATTGATGGTGACGAACGGTTTAAGTTGATCTATCAGAAAGCCGGAATTACGGATGCTTTTACAGAAAAACAAATTACCATTGCCGAGAGCGTGAAAAAACTTGCAAAGCTCCCTTTGCATCACAATCCGGGAGAGAAATTTACTTACAGCGAAGGACTCGATGTGTTAGGTTATCTGGTTGAAATTGTTTCCGGAATGCCATTTGATCAGTTCCTGAGAAAACATCTTTTCGAACCACTTGCCATGAACGATACATGGTTCTACCTTCCTATGGATAAAGCAAATCGGCTGGTTTCGGTTCAGCAAAAAAATGATAAAGGGGATTGGGAGCGCTATCCTGCTACTTTCTATGACCCCGATTACCCTATTAAAGGTGCAAAGACTTTTTTCTCGGGTGGTGCAGGATTGTCAAGTACAGCAAAAGACTACGCGACATTTTTACAGATGTACCTCAACGGTGGAGAGTTGAACGGAATAAGAATTCTTAGCCGGACGACAGTTCAGACCATTCTAAGCAACCAGATTGGCAATATCTGGGGTGATTCGGGCAAATATTTCGGACTTGCTTTTTCAGTCGTCGATCAAAAAGGTCAGGGATTGGGAGACCTTGGAAGTGCCGGGACTTTTGAATGGGGAGGATATTTCAATACACAATATTTTGCCGATCCAAAAGAGAAAATCATTGGGATACTGATGAAGCAAACACAAGGAAATGTCAGCGACAACACCGGCTGGAAGTTCCGTCAACTGATCGGACAATCGCTGGATGACTGATATTAAGGTTGCTAATGTTCTATCAATAAAAATTAATACAACCTAAAATGAAAAGGGAGACATTGATTACCACAAGTACATCGCTTGATGCAAATGATGTAATGAGTGGTTTGACCGAAGTTCTTGCTTATGGAACGGCAGTTGTTGTGGAAGAGATCTACAAATAAAACTTTTTCCGGTAAGTCATTAATCAATTAAATAAGACCAGATTATATATTGAAGTAAAAGCCCTGCAGAAATATCCACAAGGCTTTTATCATAGAATAATTCTGAATTACCATCCATGAAATAAATCATATGGATAATCTATCTGATCAGCATATCTTTGAAGTGATCTACAAGCTAATCTATGGGAATTACAAAATTATCGCTATCGCAAATTATTGAGCTATTGGACGGAAAAATCATATGTAACAATTCCGATCTGACAAGAACTGTTTCATATGGTTTTGCCTCTGATTTGCTTAGTGATGTCCTTACACTTAAACACACCGACATCCTCTTTCTGACAGGTCTTTGCAACATACAAACAATTCGCACGGCAGAAATGGCCGATATCAGTCAGATAGTTTTCGTACGAGGTAAAATTGCAACCTCCGAAATGTGCCGGATTGCCAGTGAAAATAATATCGTTTTAATACAGTCTCCTATGTCGCTATTCAGGGCCTCCGGCATTCTGTATTCGGCTGGCTTAAATCCGATCTATTAACATGATGCACTTACATTATAAAGTAGCCGGAGGTGACTTCGCGGGGGCAGGACAAGCTTCGAGCCAGCTAAAAAAGGTATTGAAGCAATTAGGAGTCAATCCGCAAATCATCAAACGTGCCATAATTGCACTATACGAAGCAGAAGTCAACATTGTTGCGCATGCAAATAGAGGTATTATCAGGATTCATATTACTTCCGACTTCGTAAAAATAGAACTTGATGATGAAGGTCCCGGAATCGAAGATATCAGCAAGGCAATGGAAAAAGGATTTTCAACAGCTTCGGATAAAGTCCGTTCAATGGGATTCGGTGCCGGAATGGGATTGCCAAATATTCAGGCAAATGCTGACAGTTTTACAATCACAAGCAAACAGGGAGTGGGAACTCATTTAGAAATTACTGTTCAACTCAGATAAATATGGAAAGACCCTCATTTTATCACGCGATTAAAATCGATTATGACAAGTGCATCGGATGCACACATTGTATGACTGTTTGTCCTACACAGGCAATTCGTGTTGTTAAAGGAAAGGCACTTCTGAATCCCAACCGTTGCATCGACTGCGGCGAGTGTTTCAGGGTTTGTCCCACACTGGCCTATTCGGTGATGCATGACAATATGGAGGTACTCAATAAATTTAAAACCCGCGTAGCGCTTGTACCGGGGGTGTTTTTCGGTCAGTTTCCCGACCAGATATCAATCGGACAGATTCACCAGGCGATGAAACAGCTCGGTTTTTCTCATGTTTACGAGATCGAAGGTGGCGTTGAAGTTCTCAAAGATGCTTTCAACCGCATGGTAACTTCCCAAGCGTACGACAAACCAATCATCTCTTCTTTCTGCCCATCGATAGTACGATTAATTCAGGTCAGGTTTCCCGGATTGGTTGGAAATATTGCTCCGCTGATTGCACCAGCCGATATCGCAGCCATATATTATCGTAAAATGCTTGCCGGGTTGGGAACAGATCCGAAGGAGACCGGAATTTTCTACATCACCCCATGCGCAGCTAAAATTGCGGCTTTTAAAAGTCCTGTTGGCGAAGAGGTTTCTGCATTGGATGGTGTCATCAACCTGAATTTCCTGTTCAATAAAGTTTATCATCTGATCGTTCAGGGTAATATCATCATTGACGATGCTGCTTTGGAAATACCTCTTGAACTACCCGATGAAAAATCGATCAGGTGGAGCCTCACGAACGGCGAGGCGAAAAATATATCAGGCCGGGCACTTTGTATTGACGGAATAAAAAATGTGATCGACTTTTTAGAGAAAATTGAAAATGAAGAAGTTTCAAATATTGATTTCCTCGAACTCAGGGCTTGCGACGAATCGTGTGCCGGAGGTATTCTCACGGCGGAAAACAGGTTTCTGACGGTTGAACGTTTGAATAAACGGGCACGGAAACATGGACAAATGATCCGAGAGAACCAGGATGTGACAGCAACAAGTTTTGCCGATCAAATTAGCTATTTGCTCGACCGGATTGTTTTACCACAAAAAATTGAGCCCCGGTCTATCGTTCTGGATGAAGATATGGTGAAAGCAATGCAGAAACTCAAGAAATCAAGAGAGTTGATGTGTTTCCTTCCGGCTATCGACTGTGGCGCATGCGGAGCACCAACCTGTCAGGCACTTGCCGAAGATATTGTAAGTCAGAAAGCCAATCTCTCGCATTGCATTTTTATGCAGCGACAAA
>JAAFHB010000123.1 GCA_010906965.1 Mariniphaga sp.
GGTAGCTGCCCTTTGTATCGGCCATTGTAACACGTGTGTAGCCCTGGACATAAGGGCCGTGCTGATTTGACGTCATCCCCACCTTCCTCACACCTTACGGTGGCAGTCTCGCCAGAGTCCTCAGCATGACCTGTTAGCAACTGACAATAAGGGTTGCGCTCGTTATGGGACTTAACCCGACACCTCACGGCACGAGCTGACGACAACCATGCAGCACCTTGTACTCTGTTCTTGCGAAAAGCCAAATTTCTCCGGCGGTCATAGCACATTTAAGCCCAGGTAAGGTTCCTCGCGTATCATCGAATTAAACCACATGTTCCTCCGCTTGTGCGGGCCCCCGTCAATTCCTTTGAGTTTCACTCTTGCGAGCGTACTCCCCAGGTGGATAACTTAACGCTTTCGCTAAGCCGCTGACTGTGTATCGCCAACAGCGAGTTATCATCGTTTACGGCGTGGACTACCAGGGTATCTAATCCTGTTTGATCCCCACGCTTTCGTGCATCAGCGTCAGTGAATCCTTAGTAAGCTGCCTTCGCAATCGGTGTTCTGTGTAATATCTAAGCATTTCACCGCTACACTACACATTCCGCCTACCTCAAGATTACTCAAGCTATTCAGTTTCAATGGCTGTTCTACAGTTGAGCTGCAGGATTTCACCACTGACTTAAATAGCCGCCTACGCACCCTTTAAACCCAATAAATCCGGATAACGCTTGCACCCTCCGTATTACCGCGGCTGCTGGCACGGAGTTAGCCGGTGCTTATTCACGCATTACCTTCAGTCTCGGACACGTCCGAAATGTTATTCATGCGAAAAAGCAGTTTACAACCCATAGGGCATTCTTCCTGCACGCGGGATGGCTGGTTCAGGCTCTCGCCCATTGACCAATATTCCTCACTGCTGCCTCCCGTAGGAGTCTGGTCCGTGTCTCAGTACCAGTGTGGGGGATCTTCCTCTCAGAACCCCTAGACATCGAAGCCTTGGTGAGCCGTTACCTCACCAACTAGCTAATGTCACGCATGCCCATCCTTTACCGCCGAAACTTTAAATGTCAAATCATGCGATCTAACATTACTATGGGGTATTAATCCGCATTTCTACGGGCTATCCTCCAGTAAAGGGCAGGTTGCATACGCGTTACTCACCCGTGCGCCGGTCTCTCTGTATTGCTACAAATACCCCTCGACTTGCATGTGTTAAGCCTCCCGCTAGCGTTCATCCTGAGCCAGGATCAAACTCTCCGTTGTATAGAAAATTTTAAATATTATTCTGTCCTGACCCGACTTTCTGAACTTAATCAACAAGCTGTCCCAGCTTATCTCTCTTGTAGTTTTGTCTTCTTTCCTTCTCAAATATCTTCAATGAACTATTCTGTTCGTATGCTCAATCTTTTGTTCGCTCTACACCCGTTTTTTCTGGTGAAAGTTCGGCAAAGGTAATCCTTTATTCCGTTTCTCCAAAACTTTTTTTTCGTTTTTTTAAAACCCCTTTCCCGTATCCTCCAAACCCCTGAAACATGCTCTGAACGTTGATTAAAGTTCCCGTAAACCGTTCCCTGAAATCGTGGTGCAAATGTAGGCGGTTTTGCTTTTGTCGCGCCACTACCCGAGAAAAAAATGATCTTTTTAATGCTTTATTTTTGCTTCGAATTGTATGTGCTACATTTTCAAGAAAATAGATATGTTAACTAAATGTTAAGCCCAGTAAAATTGGATAAAAGTCTATTGGTTTACGGTGAAAAAGGCATTAAAAAAGTGCGTCAGACAAGTGTGAAACCGAAGACTTCGGTAAATTTCTCCAAAACTAACTCCTTTGCCCGCTCAAAATCCTGCACTGAACCCAACTCCTTTTCGATTGAAGTGACTCCTTTGTCGGAAAAACCGCAAGGATTAATGTGTTTAAAGTATTCGAGATCGGTATTTATATTCAAAGCGAAACCATGCATGGTCACAAATCGGGAGCTTTTTACACCGATTGCACAGATTTTCCGTGCAGAAGGTTTACCAACATCAATCCAAACACCCGTTGCATGAGGATCGCGCGTTGCCACGATGCCATATAAAGCAACAGTCTTAATAATTGCCTCCTCCATACTATATATATACTGTCGCAGACCCATTCCGAAATTCTCGAGATCGAGAATGGGATAACCCACAATTTGTCCAGGACCATGATAAGTAATATCTCCACCCCTATTGGTTTTAAAGAAAACAGCATCTTTTGCCTGTAACTGAATATAATTCAGCAGCAGGTTATGTTTGTCGCCACTTTTACCCAACGTGTAGACATGAGGATGCTCCACAAATATCAGGTAATTGGGAGTTGTAACGGCAAATTCCTCGTCAGCATTGCCATTTGCTTTTTTGATTTCAACAATTTGATTCAATAATTCTTCCTGCTTATCCCAGGTGCTCTTATATTCAGCAATTCCAAGATCAAGGAATTTTACTTCTCTACTTTTCATTTATAGTCAACGTATATGTTTTTCAGCATGATAGGAAGAACGGACGAGCGGAGCGCTTTCAACAATCCGGAAACCTCTTTGAAGTCCTTCAATTTTTAACCGGGCAAATTCATCGGGATGCACGTATTCTGCAACCTCAAGATGAGCCCTTGTCGGTTGCAAATACTGGCCCATCGTAAAAATTTCGCATCCTGCACCAACCAGATCATCCATTATCTGATAGATTTCATCACGCGTTTCACCCAATCCAAGCATTATTCCCGACTTCGAAACGCTTTCGGTAACCGAAATTTTACGAATGACATCGAGACTTGTCAGGTAACTGGCACGACTTCGGACCAAAGGGGTCAATCTTTCGACGGTTTCAAGATTGTGAGAAATGATATCCGGGCCGGCATTTGCCACCATTTGAATCAATTCAAGCCGATTGTCAAAGTCAGGAATTAATACTTCAATGGTAATCCCATGATTGATATTTTTCACCGCCGTTATGGTTGCTGCCCAATGCTCAGCGCCACCATCAATCAAATCATCACGATCTACTGATGTAATGACAACATGTTTAAGCCCCATTAGTTTTACAGATTCGGCCAACTTGCGAGGCTCTTCCGCATCAATTGGAAGAGGTTTGCCTGTTCGGGTAGCACAAAACTTGCAGGAACGGGTACAGATTTCACCCAAAATCATAAACGTGGCTGTTCCGGCTCCCCAGCATTCACCCATGTTGGGACACTTTCCGCTTGAGCAAATCGTATGTAACCCATGCGAGGCTACAATTTGTTTCACATGTCGGTAATTAGTTCCCAGTGGCAACTTGATTTTAAGCCAGTCGGGCTTCCTTTTTATTTCCATTTCACTCATCGATTTTTCAGTGCGCCAAGATAAACATTTTAAAGACCAGCTAAACTGCTGAATATTTTCCAATTTTCATACTTTTGGGCTTTTTCAAATTCAAAAACAGATGAGCTTAATAAGTGTCTTAAAAAAATATCCTGCCAATTTTTGGGTGGCCAATGCGATGGAATTATTTGAACGGTGGGCGTGGTATGGATTCTATATCGTCTTTGCATTGTATCTGACCAATTCGACCGACACTGGTGCACTTGGATTCTCTCAAAGCCAAAAGGGACTAATCATGGGAATCGGCACCGCTTTTCTCTATCTCCTGCCCATATTTACGGGAACACTTGCTGACCGGTTCGGCTACCGGAAAACGCTTTTTATCGCATACACCATATATACTATAGTATTCCTTCTTATTCCGATATTCAAATCATACGCCACAGTATTCGCAATTTATTTACTCCTGGCAGTCGGAGCAGCTCTTTTCAAACCAATTATATCTGCAACGGTCGCCAAAACGACCGACAAGGAGACCTCTTCGATCGGATTTGGCATTTTTTATCTGATGGTAAATATTGGGGCATTCATCGGCCCGTTCGTCACAGGATTTGTCAGAAAATTTTCGTGGGATTACGTATTCTACTCTTCTGCAGCAGTAATAGCGGTGAATTTTATTCTGCTCACTCTTTTTTACAAAGAACCTGTTCAGAATAATGTTACCAAAGAGCCTAAATCCACATTTGGACAGCAAATCAAGCTTGCTTTTGGAAATATCTTACAAGCGTTATTAGATTGGAGGTTTAGCTTATTCCTTTTGATCATCTCCATATTTTGGACCATGTTTTACCAGTTTTATATGAGTTTGCCTGTTTTTATCGATCAATGGGTAAATACCTCAGTCGTGTATGATGCCCTGATTCGATTCTGGCCGTGGTTAACCCACCAACTTGGGACAACCCAGGGGACGATTCCTGCAGAATACCTTATGAATGTCGACGCTGGTTCCATCATTCTATTTCAAATCTTAATATCCTATTTAGCAATGCGATATAAACCACTTAGCGCAATGGTAGTTGGGATTTTAATTGCATCAATCGGACTGGGGCTGAGTCTGGCTACGCAAAACGGACTCTTCGTCGTGGTCGCATTACTGATTTTCTCTGTCGGTGAAATGTCGAGTTCACCAAAAATTACCGAATATATTGGTCGCATTGCCCCACCAGACAAAACCGCACTATACATGGGATGTTCTTTTATTCCGGTTGCTGTTGGGAGTCTTATGGCAGGATTAGTATCTGGTAATGTCTACCAGAATATTTCAGACAAAATAATGCTGACCCAAAAAGAGATTACCTTACGCGGAATCCAACTGCCGGCAATCGAAGGTCATTTCACTAAAAACGACTATTTCAGCAGTGCAGCGACAAAAATGAATATGAATCCTGACCAGTTGACACAGTTTCTTTGGGACAAATACCACCCATCCTCATTCTGGCTTGTTGTTGTAGGCATTGGAGTAACAGCTTCAGCACTTCTATTTCTATACGATCAGTTTATCATCAGAAAGCGATAACTTTACCATTTAATAAAATCTCGCAATGACCTGTATTTTGAAATCAAAATTATATACAAAGTTACAAGTCCGGAATCGGATGATAATTGGACTGCTGCTTTTAATTAGCTTCCAGACGTTTGGACAAAACGATTATCTGATATTTAAATATTACGAACCCTTCAGACCAGATAGTACCGGAAATTTCTATTTCGCCCTGGACAATGTAAATTTCTTCAAAAACAATGAGTATAAAGGAGATATTGCAACCGGATATACATTAACAGGTGCCTGGCTTCGTCCGAAAGTTGTATTTTATCCAGATGCAAAACTAAGAATGGAGTTTGGCGGAAATGTACTTAAGTATAATGGAAGAGACGAATATTATCACCTCTTGCCTTGGTTTAACATTCATTATCAACCCACTGAGAAATTTTCTTTAATCCTTGGAAACCTTAACTCGGATCAAAATCACAATTTGCCGGAATTCCTTGCTGATCCCGAAATGTTTCTCACGTCAAAACCAGAAGCCGGTCTTCAAGGTAAATACAATTCAGGTCGCTTTAGCGCAGATCTTTGGATTGACTGGCAGCAATTCATCGTTAAAGGAGATCCGTTTAAGGAACGATTTGCTTTTGGAGCCGTAGCCAATTGGAAAATATTTGAAAACGATAATTCAAGTCTTTCGGTTCCGCTTGCGTTTTACGGAAAGCACAAGGGCGGTGAAATCGATACTGCTCCCGGATTAGCCGAATCTTATATAAGTATAACACCTGGTCTTTCTTTCAAAAAGACGATTGCAGACAAAACAGTTAAGGGATGGAGTTTGAATACCAATTTTTCAAGTTCGTCCTATCCAAAAGACGACCTTGTTACTAATGAATCAAAAGGTTGGGGATTTTATGCAAATGGGAATATTGAAACGCGATTCGGCGGATTGACCCTCGCCTACTGGTATGGACATCAATTCTATACACCGCAGGGTGAAAGTTTATATCAAAATCTGTCAAACACCGGAACTACAATGATACCCGAAAATGAACTGATCAACTTGAAATATCATTACTTCCACGAGATCATGCCCAATACTTTTTTTGGCTTCGTGTTTGACTATTATTACGACACAATCAGTAAGCAAACCATGAATAGCGAAGGATTGTACCTGATTGTCAATTTTGCAGTGCTTGCCAGCCGGGCAAAATGAGACACCTTAATTGCTACATTCACTCATCACGATCGAAAATGCTTTTCATTGATTCATTAGAAGTTATTTTCATTTCGAAGTTGCAAATTCAAAAATATTAAATACTTTTGCAGTCCCGATTTTATCCTTATTTGCTGAAGTATTAGTCGGGTGTTGTAACAACCTTAGCAAAATGTTATTAACAATTAATTGTTAATAAACCTGTTACAACTCCTGTTAATCGTGTGAATCAGCAAGAATGGATTGTGTCACATTTAAAATTTGAAACGAAAGTGGATACTTTAAGTTACAAAACAATATCGTTGAACAAAGCAACGGTAAACAAAGAGTGGGTCATCGTAGATGCCACCGATCAGATTCTAGGTCGTCTGGCCAGCAAAGTGGCCCTTGTTCTTCGGGGCAAGCATAAACCGGGTTATACACCTCACGTTGATTGTGGTGATAACGTGATAGTTATCAATGCCGAAAAAGTCCGGTTAACCGGTAACAAATGGAAGGGTAAAACCTACATTCGTCATACAGGTTATCCAGGTGGTCAGCGCATAATGACTGCGACTGACATTCTGAAAAAATATCCTGAAAGGCTGATGGAAAAATCAGTTAAAGGGATGCTCCCAAAGAGTATTCTTGGAGCCAGACTTTTCACCAATCTGCATGTATTTGTAGGCCCGAATCATGACAAGGAAGCACAGCAGCCAAAATTTATTAACCTGGACATTATTAGGTAAGTATCATGGAAATCATTAACACTATTGGCAGAAGAAAAACTGCTGTTGCCCGTGTATATCTTTCTGAAGGAAAAGGTAACATTACCATCAATAAACGGGAATTAAACGAATATTTTCCTGTTGGGACATTGCAATACATTGTACTTCAACCTTTCAATCTTTGTGAGGTTGCTGGTCAATACGATGTTAAAGTCAATCTCGACGGAGGTGGTTTAAATGGTCAGGCTGAAGCACTTCGTCTGGGCATTTCGCGCGCCCTGCTCAAAATCAACGAAGCAGAATATCGTCCGAAACTGAAAGCCGCCGGTTTTCTAACCCGCGATCCTCGCGAGGTTGAACGTAAGAAACCAGGTCGTCCAAAAGCACGCAAACGCTTCCAGTTCTCGAAACGTTAATCTACGGATTGAAATTTTTTTTAATAAATATTGTTTAGCATCTAAATTACCCGGACTCCAATTATTTTGGACTACCGGGTAATTGACTGAACAGAACGTAAACAAATCATTATTATGCCAAGAACAGAATTTAAACAATTGCTCGACGCAGGTGTACACTTTGGTCACCTCAAACGTAAATGGAACCCAGCGATGGCCCCATATATCTTTATGGAAAAGAACGGGATTCACATTATTGACCTTCAAAAAACGATCGTTAAAATTGACGAAGCCGCTGAAGCGCTGAAACAAATCTCACGCTCAGGTCGCAAGGTGCTTTTTGTAGCAACAAAAAAACAAGCCAAATTAATTGTTGCTGAAAAGGTTAGCGCTGTTAATATGCCATATGTTGCAGAACGTTGGCCAGGTGGTATGCTTACGAACTTCCCAACTATTCGTAAAGCGGTTAAGAAAATGTCTTCTATCGACAAACTGATAAAAGATGCCGCATGGGACAATTTATCAAAACGTGAAAAACTACAGATTTCGCGCCAGAGAGCCAAACTTGAAAAAGTATTGGGATCAATTGTTGACCTTACCCGTCTTCCTGCTGCACTTTTCATTGTTGACGTTCTAAAAGAAAAAATCGCGGTACGCGAAGCTCAACGCCTTAGCATTCCGATTTTTGCAATGGTTGATACCAACTCTAATCCAGAAGGAATCGATTTCATTATCCCCTCAAACGACGATGCATCTCAGTCTATTGATCTGATCATTGGTCTTATGTGCGATGCTATCAAAGATGGTCTTTCGGATCGTAAAGTTGAACGCGAAAAAGACGAGACAGATGAAAAACCACTTGCCCTCAAGAAAAGTGGCCGTAAAGCTGTTGTAAAAATCATTGTTGAAGACGATGTTGAAGAAGCTGAAGAAAAAGAAGATTTTTCGGATGACAAAATCGCTGACTTATTAGCCGACGATGATGTACTCGCAGAAGAAGTTGCCGACGAAGATGTTGTTGAAGAAGACGTTGTAGAAGAGGTTATCGACGAAGACGTTGCCGACGAAGATGTTGTTGATGTAAAGTAAGTTCATTTTAAACTGCATAAAAAAATTCTGAATAATGAATATTTCTGCTGCTGATGTTGCAAAGTTGCGTAAAGCAACTGGTGCCGGCATGATGGATTGCAAAAACGCGCTTTCGGACGCTGAAGGCAATTTTGACCGTGCCATCGAAATCATCCGCGAAAAAGGTAAATTGGTTGCCAGCAAACGTGCTGACAGAGAATCATCTGAAGGGGTTGTCCTTTCTAAAGCATCTGAAGATAAAAGCTTTGGAGCTGTTATTTCATTAAACAGCGAAACAGATTTCGTTGCGAAAAATGCAAATTTCATCGCCCTTGCTGATAAAATTCTTGACAATGCTATTGCTAACAAATGCGCTAATATTGAAGAAGTAAAAGCGCTCATAATGGATGGCAGACCAATTGGAGATCAAGTTCTTGAACAAACCGGTATTATCGGCGAAAAAATCGAGTTGTCATACTACGCCTGCATTGCTGCTGCAAATGTTGTCCCTTATATTCACCCAGGCAACAAACTTGCAACACTTGTTGGTTTTAGTAAAGCAATCGAATACCAGGCAGGTAGAGATGTTGCAATGCAAATTGCGGCAATGAATCCTGTTGCTGTTGACACAACTGATGTTGCACCCGAAATCGTTGAGCAGGAATTGAAAATTGCCAAGGAAAAATTCCGTTTGGAAGGAAAACCTGAAGCTATGCTCGATAAAATTGCCCAGGGAGCGCTGCACAAATTCTTTAAGGATAGTACACTTTTGAATCAGGATTTTGTTAAAGACAACAAAACAACTATTCGTCAGTACCTTACAGGAGTTGACAAAGACATTAAAGTGACCGGATTTATCCGTTTCACGTTGAATGTATAGTACGATCGTTTTCGTATCAATGAAAAGAGCCTCAAATTTGAGGCTCTTTTGTTTAAACCCTTTTTTGATGTAAATTTGTCGTACAAAACTATCACGATGGTAAAATATAAACGAGTCTTACTGAAACTCTCAGGCGAGTCCCTTATGGGAGACCAACAATACGGAATCGATCCGATCAGATTATCGGAATATGCTTCCCAAATAAAGGAGGCTGTAGATCTTGGTGTGCAAATTGGCATCGTTATCGGCGGAGGAAATATTTTCAGAGGATTGAGTGGCGCATCAAAAGGTTTCGACAGGGTTAAGGGCGATCAAATGGGGATGTTGGCCACGGTCATTAATAGTTTGGCCCTTAATTCGGCTCTTACTGTAGCAGGTGTCAAATCGAGGGTGCTGACAGCAATCAGGATGGAGCCAATTGGTGAGTTTTATTCGAAAGATAAAGCGATCGAAACGCTTGAACATGGCGAAGTGGCCATCTTCTCGGGTGGAACCGGAAACCCCTATTTTACAACCGATACTGGTTCTTCATTGCGTGGAATCGAGATCGAAGCTGATGCTATGCTTAAAGGAACCCGTGTAGATGGCGTTTATACTGCCGATCCACTCAAAGATCCCAATGCAACCAAATTCTCAGAAATCACTTTTGATGAAATATATTCAATGGGGCTGAAGATTATGGATCTGACTGCAACCACCATGTGCAAAGAGAACAATTTGCCGATCGTTGTTTTCGACATGGATACGGTTGGTAATCTGATCAAAGTTCTCAAGGGAGAGCCAATTGGGACAGTCGTCCACAATTAGCAAGATTATTCCCTGTAACTTTTTTGTAATATTATATTTTTGTAATTTTGTTTTGAACTCAAAGTTTTAATCCAATCACCCTATGAACGACGAAATACAAATGCTTATTGATGAAACCACCGAAAGGATGGATCTTGCTATTTCTCACCTTGATCACGAATTGGCACACATTCGTGCCGGTAAAGCAAATCCGCGGATGATTGAGAGCGTGATAGTCGATTACTACGGAGTACCCTCTCCGATTATGCAAGTATCGAACGTAAGCACACCCGATGCGAGAACAATTGCGATACAGCCGTGGGACAAGAAGATGATTCAGCCTATTGAAAGGGCGATCATCAATTCAAATCTTGGCTTCAATCCCGAAAATAACGGAGAATTTATCCGTATTAACGTTCCTGTACCAACCGAAGAACGTCGCCGAAATCTTGTTAAAGACGCCCACAAAGAGGGTGAAATAGCCAAAGTGAGTATTCGGTCAGCACGGAAAGATGCCAATGATTACCTTAAAAAATTACTCAAGGCAAAAGAGATTTCTGAAGATGATGAGACCACAGTTTCTGAGAAAATTCAGATTTTTACAGATAAGTTTAGTAGAAAAATTGATGATCTAATTACTGCAAAAGAAAAAGAGATTCTCACTGTATAATCAGAATCTCAAATATTAAACTAAAAGCTGCAATAACATGCAGTTTTTTTTGTTTTCGTCGTGGCATTTAATGATTTTTACAGATGAAAATCCTCATCCGATGAAACAAATTTTGACACTTTTCTTTTTACTGATTTTGAGCAATAGTTTTGCCCAAACTGCCAAGCTATATAATCCAGAGGCCGATGTTTCGGTAGCCATTTCAAAAGGATTAACCAAGGCGAAGGCCGCAAACAAGCATCTTCTCCTTCAAATTGGAGGAAACTGGTGTCCATGGTGCATTAAATTCCATCAATTCTGCCAAAACGATAATGAAATCAGTACTTTAATTGAAGAGAATTACGTCACAATAAAAATTAACTATAGTAAGGAAAACAAAAATCTGGCAGAACTAAAGAAACTTGATTATCCTCAAAGATTTGGATTTCCAGTTTTTGTGATACTTAATAGTGAAGGAAAACGAATTCACACTCAGAATTCTTCCTACCTGGAGGAGGAAAAAGGTTATTCGAAGAAAAAAGTTCTTGACTTTCTGAAGCAATGGACACCTGGGGCATTAAATCCTAATCTCTATATTGACAAATAGAGCCAAAATATTTTATTGAAGGCAAATTGGCTGTTAACGTTTCTCCTTGTTTTCCTCCAGATCCTTCATCTCGCTTCTGTTTCCAAACCATTTCCACGGTCTGATCTCAATATCCCTTTTGAGACTAAGCTGGTAAGAAATATTGAAACGCAAATTTCCGGTTTGCCATCTGATGTATGTCTGCTTAACCGGAGTCGGAGTAAAATACTGAAAGTTAGCAAGTGATATTCCAACAAAAATTTTATCGAAATGGTAACCCATCCCAAGCTTCTGATTAATACTAAAATTGGGATAAATACGGGTCATATTAGCTCCATCAACAGGAGAAAGATGATATTCGCCAAGACCCAAACCTCCATTGATACCTGCTGTCACAAAGAACCTCTTTTTAATCACAAACGTATAGGCGTAGCCACCGGTAAGATTCACAGAGTAAAAACGCCATTTATTAAAATCGATTCCATCGAAAAAGGTTTTATTTGCCAGGTGCGATGGGATGAACGATGAGTCAGCAGTTGAACTAACCCAATACATCTCAAAACCTAAAGTAGGTTGTCCGGCACTCCGCTTTTGCCATTCGTTTTGAAGAAATGGTGCCCTGACCGAAAATTTTGTTGGATTAAGATTTGCGTATACACCGAAACCTCCGGAGTAAGTGGAGATATCGCCTCTTGTATAAAAATCATTTCCCTCAGAAACCGGATTTAGTATTGAAGCGGAATTAGCAAGGTATTGCCCTTTATAGTAACCAGTATAAAAATCAACGGTAAAGATTCGGAGGTAAAGGTGTGATTGAAGATCGAGGAATTTGGTTTTGCCATAGCGATTGATATCCGGCTGTGCAAAAGGGAATACCGTTCCTATGTTAATGCCCAGGAACTTGTAATTAAATCCGAGTCCGACAACATAACCATTCGAAGGACGATAAACAAGGTTGGTTTTCGCACCGCGATCAAGAATTGTTTGAGCAGAGTACTTTTGAGAAGCATAGACCCGCAAAATCAAGTCTTGCTGATTGTTTTGCACATAAGCAGAATCGGGTTTTGAGCTAAGCCATTTACTGAAATTATCTTGTCCCTGGCAGTTTGAAATTTCAAAACCAAATAACAATACCAACAAAAGAAATTTGTTTAACTGCATATTTGACTCGTATTACGGAGCGTATTTCCGCGCTTTTCGAAAGCAAGAAAAGAGGGAAAACCCTCTTTTCGACTTTTTACTGTTTTTTAACTAACAACCATAAGTCGCTATACTTCGGAAACTTCTGCCGTATCTCGCCTACTCTGCTGCGTGCAACTCCTTCGTCGTCGTAACTATTAACGCTAACACGATATAAACCAGCCTCGTTAATCAGAATACCCGGGAAGAAATCCTCCGCCATCAATTGTTTTTTAAATTTCTGGGCATTTTCGTACACTCCAAAACTACCAAGAATGATATAAAACCTTTTAGATCCTAAATCACTAGCTTCTCCTTTAGCAGCTGTAATGCGCTCCTCCTTCGATTTAATCGTCGAAGATGTATTATCGGAAGGACTAACAACCGTTTCAGAATTCATTGGCTGCGGTTTTGGTGCAATCTTTTGAGTTTTGCAACCTACAGCCATAAGGACAACTAGCAAAAGAACGATATTCAGAACTTTCATTTTTTTAATTTTTGATAAATTGATTATGCGAAGATATAAAAAAACATCATTGAAATACACACCTTTAAATCCGGGAACTGATAATTATCAATCTAATAACATATTCAAATCAGCGAATAACCTAAATTTAAGAAAAATGGAGCAGTCAGTTAAACAAAACCATGAGAAAAGCGGATATAATTAAAATGATGCAAGTTCATTGAATTTAATATCAAAATATCAAATTGATTTCTTAAATTTACCTCACTCATTCAAAGAACTTCCTTCACTCCTGAAAATCCGGGATTGGTATATATTAAAAACAAAAATATCCACTTATGGAAAATCAAAAATATCCGCTAATCTTCATCGTTGAAGACAACTCTGTTTATAATAAACTGATTGTTAATCACTTGCGCTCACACAAATTAATTCGGATCGAAAGCTTTTTCAGTGGTGAAGAGTGCCTGAAGAATATTGACCGAAAACCGGATATCATCATTCAGGATTACCTACTCGATGGAATTAACGGAATCGAAGTTTTAAAAGCTACACGAAAGAAATACCCTGAAACTGAGTTTATCTTCCTATCGGGACAAAATGATATGGAGGTTGCAATTAATTCAATGAAATATGGCGCATATGATTACATTACCAAAGACCAATACTCACTAAAAAAGCTTACCGATAAAATCAATAAGATAATGATTAATCATGAATTACTAAATAATAATAAGCGATATAAACTTGGTATAACGCTCTTTTTCGTCGCACTCGCCATAATTATCTTAATCATTGCAAGCCTAACGATCTTCTTTCCAAACACATTTTTTTAGTAAATTGTACATTTTGTATTACGTTGAATTGATTAAACGAAACAAATTTTCAATTTTAGAGTATACTTTTTCTAGTATATTCAAATTTTTCTTTTATCAATTCTTAAAAAGAACGGTTATGCAAAACCAAGACAGTCCCCTCATTTTTATAGTAGAGGATAATTCCATCTACAATAAATTCATTGCAAGCCATTTGCGGTCAAATAAATTCGAAAGGATCGAAAGTTTTCTGAGCGGAGAGGATTGCCTTAAAAACCTCTACAAAAAGCCTGACATTGTCATTCAGGACTACTTATTAAATGGGATAAGTGGCATTGATGTTTTGAAAACAACCAGGAAGACCAATCCCAGCACTGAATTTATTTTTCTTTCGGGGCAAGACAATTTAAGTATTGCAGTCAACACCATAAAAAATGGGGCATTTGACTACGTTGTAAAAGATCGGTTTGCGCTAAAAAAACTGATTGATAATATTGATAAAATTATGAAACAACGCAACACCAAGAGTGAGAACCAAAACCACGTAAAAGGTATTACATTGTTCTTTATTGCATTAGCGCTGTTAATTTTATCCATTGTCAGTTTAGCCGTATTTTTCCCAAAAGCCTTCCCTTTTTAAAATTAATTTATTGAATTTCACAATAATAAAACCGTTATAAGCGGGCGATATTTTCGGAAAATGTGTCGGATTTATGACCTCCAGATTGATGGATTGACGATTGGAATATCACGTCTTTCATTAAAAAACCGGATCAGATTCTCCGAAGCTTCGCGCGCTGTGGAAATGCGCGTATCAATTGTACCGGTTGCATTATGCGGCGTAAGAACAACATTATCCATCGAATATAACTCGCGACTGATTGAAGGTTCCTCTTCGAAAACATCAAGTCCAGCACCACCAATTTTCCCATTTGATAGACTAACAATAAGAGCACGCTCATCGATGACAGCTCCCCGGGCGGTATTAATGATATAAACACCATTTTTCATCTGAGCAAATTCATTTTCGCCAATCAGATGATGTGTATCGTCGGTCAAAGGACAGTGCAGTGAAATAATGTCGGATTTTTGCACAAGGTGATTAAATGAAACCAAATTGGCGCCATATTGCAACTCAGTGGCAGCATCCAATCTCGTACGGTTATAGTAGATCACTTTCATTCCTGAAGCAACGGCTCTGCGCGCCAATGCACGCCCAATTCTTCCCATCCCGATAATGCCAAGGGTTTTCCCCCAGAGAGAACTTCCTAGATTTTCCATCATTCCCCATTTCAAACCTGAGATACTTCGCAATTTACGATCCGTCTCGCTGATTCTTCGCATCACAGCGATCATTAGTCCCATCGCCATTTCGGCGGTTGGTTCCGTGACCGAATCCGGTGTATTGCAAACTGCAATTCCTCTCGTCGTCGCATAATCCAGGTCGATATTGTTATACCCTACGCCAAAATTGGAAATAATCCGGAGCTGCTGCGCTAATTGAAGCAAATCGGAGCCTAATGGAGCGGTAAAAACCGAAAGAATTCCATCTGTTTCAACAATATGACGTCTAAGATCAGGTTCACTAAAATAAAAAGCGTCCGGATAAATAATATCAAATTGCTCCTCAAGCGCAGTTAAACCAGCCAAAGGAATCCGGGCCATCACAAGAATTTTTTTCTTCATATTCAAACAATCATTTCTATTTATACGAACATCTTTCAACATTAAAAAAGGTCATAAAAAAGAATACTGTTTCTCTTTTATGACCTCCATATTGTTACCGCCAATTTCTATTTCCTATTGTTGAATCCTACTTCAGAGCTGTTACACCAGCCGCAGGGATTAATAATCTGGAATATTCTGCCGGATTATTGAAAAGCGATAAAACGCTCCTAATCTCTTTATCACTTCCCAGCGCAGCTATAATAGCTCCTTTCTGATAATAATAACGCGAAACAATTTCATCTTTAAGCAGGTCACGAATTTCTTCGCTGTTTTTATCAAGATCCTGATTCAAGTCTAAAGTTAAACCTTTTTCAAGCGCCGCAAACTCATTTTTGGTGCCATCAAAATATCGTTCCTTCTTTGCTGTCTCTATCAGTACCTTTAATGTTAGTTCGCTCCTCGATTCATAGGAGAATTTCTTCTCTGTCAGATATTGATGAAATTCACCGTAAATATCATTGCCGATTGCAAACTTATCAGGCGAGGCAATGGTTTTATGCTTTGCCGCATATTCAGTGGCAAAATCGAATATCATATAGTCCTGAACGAGTTTAAAAGACAAAGCGCTTAAGGTATCCTGTATATTACGGATATCAGGCGTAACTCCACCACCATCTTTAACTTTACGTCCGTTTTTGGTTTTAAACTCGGTAATGAGTGAATCAGGGATATTTCCAACACTTCCGTCGGCATTCCGATGCGTATAATCGAGTGCCTGAA
>JAAFHB010000124.1 GCA_010906965.1 Mariniphaga sp.
GTATGACAGCGTAATATCCAGCCTTAGATAATGCTGTATTACCTGATGAGGCTTGAATACAAAAACTTAATAACAGACCTGAGTAGTTACGAAAAATATAATGAAGCACAACTGAATGACGGTATTGCCCCTTCCTCTCTGCGATATTCGCAGGAAAAAATCGATGGAACCCGCAGCGGACTTAATCCAGCCCGTTATCCGGATAATGATTTCTATTCTAACGATTATTTAAAAGACAATACTACTGGCACAAATATCTTTGCAGATGTAATGGGTGGTAGCGAAAATGTGCGCTACTACGTGGGTACTGGCTGGAATGAAAGTAGCGGATGGCTTAATACGCCTCAGGGCGACATTACTGATAAATTAAACTTTCGAGGAAACCTTGATTTTACCATTAATGAATATATGAAAATGAGTGTAAGTACAACCGCAAGACTCTCATTTAATAAACAACCCAATGCAGATAATATCTGGGCGACAGCCTCAACAGAATTGCCCAATAATTATCCGGTATTGTGGGATCCCAATTTAGTAACAAATGAAGCATTCCGGAATTTGCTTCTTAGTAAAGCCAAATTAGTCAATGGACAATTTCTGGGAGGGAATTCTTCCTTTCTAAACAATGTTTATGGTAATTTAATGCAGAATGGCAATAAGAAACTGATGCAGCGGGATGTCCAGTTTAGCGGAAAACTTGACGTTGATATGCGTTTTCTTACAAAAGGACTTTCAGCAAGTCTTTATGGAGGAATGGATTTCTTTAACACCATCTATTCAAATCAGAAGCCAAGCTTTGCGGTTTATGAGCCTGTTTTTAAAGAAACCACCGGACTTTTGGATACAGCTTATGTACGAGGCACTAATATAGCAGCGAATAAGTACAATGCGAATAATGATAGTTCTGTCTTTTTCAGGCATGATGCTTATTTTGCTACATTAAACTACAATCGTTCGTTTGGTAAGCATGACATTTCTGCTACTGCATTGATGTACACCGACATGATTACCTATAATGACTCGACACAAAAGGATGTATTGTTTCATACCGGATTTTCAGCAAACTATATGTATTCAAAAAAATACATCGCTGAAATGTCGTTAATGGGTATCGGAAGCAGAAAGTTAAAAGAAGGGAATCGTATAGAGATGGCGCCTTCATTTGGTTTGGGATGGGTAATTTCAGAAGAAGACTTTATGTCGGAATTATCATTTATTGACTATCTGAAAATACGCTCATCCTGGGGTATCTCAAAAAATGATAATTGGACCAAATACAATTTGTACCGAAGTACATTCAACCGTGGCAGTAATTTTATTTATCAAAATGGGGTAGCTCAAAATCAGGAGACAAACTATATCTCAGTCCCCAATGATATAATGCTTCAAAAAAGAAGAGATTTTACTGTTGGATTGGATGCAACACTCTTTAAAAAGGCTATGAATATGGAATTGGAGTACTTTAACAGCACTTCTTTAGATAATATCACCTTGATGTCGAGTACCTATCCGCAGATTCTTGGCTTCGAAAACATGGTTTACAGCAATTACAATAGCAATCAAACCCAGGGTTTAAGCTTGGGCATTAATTACAAAATTGACCTTTCAGAAGATTTCTCAATAACCGCTGGTAGCAATTTACTCTATATTTCACCAAAAATTACCAGGCGGGAAGAGCCTGCATATCAAGGTGCAGATATCGCGTTGTTGAGAAACGGAACCGCAACTGATGCCATGTGGGCTTTAAAATCCAACGGATTATACAGTGAGGCAGATTTTAACCCTAACGGCTCCCTTGTTGCCGGGTTACCGGTTCCAACCTTTGGTACAGTTAAGCCAGGCGATATTAAATACCTCGACCAAAACGGCGATAATATTATCGACCAAAAAGATCAGCGAATTATTGGTCACGGATTGCGTACTCAGTATAGTTTATACCTGGATTTTAAGTATAAAAATCTTGAATTTTATATCCTTGGAATAGGTCAGGCTGGTAATGATGATTACCGTTCAGGGAACTATTACCGGGTTTTCGGAGATGTAAAATACTCTGAAATGGCAAATGATGCGTATGGTCCTAATAACATGAATGTTAATGCAACCCATCCCCGTTTGTCAACAACAACTTCAAGCAATAACAATCGGAATTCCGATTATTGGCTGTATAAGAATAACTCGTTTGTTGTTCCTAACATGCAACTTACCTATAATTTCTTAGGGAAAAATAAATTATCATTTCTAAAAGATTCAAGAGTGTATGTGAGAGCCAATAATGCCCTGGTTTTTGGAGAAAATAAAAAATATACCGAACTTACTGTAGGTAGTGCTCCAAGAACGAAAAATTTCGCAATAGGTCTGGTAACCTCATTTTAAATCAAATTAAATCAAGATAAAATGAAAAAACGCAAATATTTAATATTTACCCTCATTACTCTACTTGGCTTCTTCAATGCCTGTAATGTATTAGAGCCAGAGAAAGAAAATACATATGATCTGAATGATGTAGAGTCTGTTGTGACTTATACCGAAGGATTTCTGATGAATGCCTATCGGAACATTTCTGTTGATCATAAATACTTCGATCTGTCTTATGCTTCGGACGATGCAGTAAACAATGTTCCTACAAGCAGTGTAAAGGCAGCGGTTGCGGGAGGATGGACATCAAGTTCAAATCCTTTTGATGAATGGAATACTGCTTATGAGAGTATTTTGTATCTTAATACTTTTTTGGCAGAGGTTGATCATGTTAAATGGTACTGGAGAAACGAAACTACCAGCGCTCTCTTTGCCCAAAAACTCAAGGGCGAAGCGTATGGCTTGCGGGCCTGGAATTATTTCAATTTGCTTCAGGCCCATGCCGGAAAGGGCACTAATGGAGAGCTGCTTGGCGTACCCATTGTTGATCATGTGTTGGCAACTGCAAATCCTTCCGATTATCAGATTCCACGTTCCTCTTTTAAAGATCTTGTGAAATTCATCATCGACGACTGTGACAAAGCTATCGCAATACTTCCGGACAGATGGAAAGATAGCGGTAATGCCAATGCCGATATTGCTACAGGTGCGAGAAACACCAACAGGATAAATGGATTAACAGTCAGGTTGATTAAAGCAAAAGCATTATTATATGCTGCAAGCCCTGCTTATTCAGATGGCACTTATACTTATCAAATGGCAGCACAGGCAGCAGCCGATTTGATGGATAAGAACAGTGGATTGACACTGGTTAATCTTGCAAATACTAAAAATGTAGAGTTTTATAATAATGCAGAAGTACCAAATGCAGGAGATCTGCATCCTGAAGTGCTGTGGTATTCTACCCGCATAAATTCTTCAACTACCTGGGAAATATCCAATTTTACTCCATCTCTATTTGGTCAGGGATTGACGAATCCCACTCAGGATTTGGTGAATGCTTTCCCTATGGCAGATGGAACCCCAACCCTTGCAACCAAAATTAATTCGGGTAGTCCATATTCCGGCAGGGATCCAAGATTAGCAAAGTTCATTTTATTTAATGGTTCTCAATTTACAAGAGGAGGGAAAACGGTAGCCATCAACACAACAGCAGGAAACCAGGATGCCCTGGGCAGTAGCAATGTATATGCAACAAAAACAGGTTACTATTTAAAAAAGTTTATGAATGTAACCAATGTAGATTTGGATCCGAAAGTGAATTCGGGTGGATTACATTATTACACCTATGCCCGTTATACCGATGTGCTATTATTGTTTGCTGAAGCCGCCAATGAAGCTGCTGGACCGGATGCTAATGTTGGAAGCTACAATGCCCGCCAGGTAATTAACGCCATACGAACAAGAGCTGGTATTACCTCAACTGTTTATGCAAATGGACTAAATAAAACACAGATGACCGATCTTATCCGCAATGAACGCAGGATTGAGATGTGTTTTGAGGAACAACGTTTCTGGGATTTGCGTCGCTGGAAGATGACCACAGAAATGAAAAAAGCAGTGAGCGGTGTGGAAGTATCAGCTGACGGAAGTACCTACAACTATCGCGAAGTCGAGAATCGTAATTACTCCGATTATCAGATTTATGGTCCAATTCCATACGGAGAAACCCTCAAGTATAGCCTGATTCAAAACCAGGGTTGGTAATAGTAAACATTAAAAAGTAAAAAATTACAACTATGAAAAAGATAGTATATTTATTAGGCATCGTAGCCTTACTCTTTGGCTGTGAAAACCAAAATGTTGAGTTTGATGATTTTGCCTATCAGACTGTTTATTTTCCATTTCAGACCCCTGTCAGATCAATCATGTTGGGGGACGAAGTAATTGGAGATAATTCAATCGATTTGGAGCATGCCTTTAGCATTGGTGCTTCAATAGGAGGAATGTATTCAAATACGAAAGATAGAGTACTTACTGTGCAACTTGCACCTGAATTAGCATCAAACATTACGGATGCTTCAGGCAATGCACTTAAATTACTTCCATCTGAATATTACAATACAACATTTGACAAAATAACCATTCCAGCGGGTAGCTTTTTTGGCAAAATGAGAGTGAATTTAACGGATGCATTTTTCGCGGATCCTCTTTCCATTGGATTAAGTTATGTTGTTCCGGTTAGAATAACATCAGCAGCGGGAGACTCTATATTGAGTGGAGTCCCTTTAGCTTCAGTTGTTTCTCCTGATCCAAGAAAAGTATCAGACTGGATCACAACACCTAAAAACTATGTGTTGTTTGGGATTAAATATATAAACGCAACGCATGGCGTTTATCTGTTAAGAGGAAAAAGGACAAACACAACAAATCCCCTGGACGTTGTTGCCTATTCCAAACGTTTTATTGATGACAATGACATGACCAAGTTAACCACCAAGTCTTTGACAGAAAATTATATGCCAACAGTAGGTGGAACAAACAAGCAAGCAAGTAACACAAAATACATTATGAAATTAACCTTTAACAAGGATAATAAAAGTGTAACGGTGGCACAAAAAGATGCTTCTTCAGTGGTGGTAAACGGAACGGGTAAATATTATTCTAAAGCTGATTCCGAGGCTGAAGGGTACAATGGCAAAAAGCACCGCACGATTTATTTGGATTATAACTATGTAGATGGAGCAAATACTTTTCACGTTAACGACTCTTTGGTATATGTTGATGATGATATGAAATTTGAAGAATTCGCGGTTAAGGTTAAACCATAAATGATAGATTGAATAATAATTAGTTTAATATTTTTTTAGTTAGAGCAAAAAATTAAGGGCAGGATCGGCAATTATCCGGTCTTGCCTTTTTCTTTCAGAGGCGGGTTTTCAGATATTTTCAAGTCATTTTTACCAGTAAACCCCATTTTTTCAATTCTATTATGCCAAAGGGATAAAAGCAACAAACCGTGAAGGAAGAATACGCGTGCCATTCATTATTTCGTATCACTAGTGTCTCGTCGGGTGTTCGACGGAATTGTCCAAAAATATAATGGCAATAATAACATTCGATCTTTTACCTGATGGAATCACCTGATTTGTATGATTTTCGGGCAACTTACTGGTCGGGATAGTCTGCGTGATTTGATTGTTGCCATTGAAGGCTTACAAGGCTAAATCATATCATTTGGGACTTGGCTTAAACGTTTCCCGTCGAACACTTGCAACAACAGCAAATATCCGCAGGCAATATAAGATATACGAAGAGTTAGCTTGTCATCTGATCGACTATGCTCGCAGAGTGCATGCCTTTTAATGATTTTGAATTAAAAGTTGATGGCAATGTTTATGCGTTTGATTCTAAAAGATCTCTGTTTAAGCGTATTCTGGTGAGCCCAGTTCCGAAAGAACAAAAGGTGGCATAAAAATACACACGCCCTATGACGTTAAGACTAAGATACCCAGCTTCATTTATATCACACCTGCATCTGTCAATGATGCTAATGCTATGGATCAGATTCCGTATGAAAGAGGCAATTACAAAAATGTCTAAGAACTGGACCATAAATAACTATTAATTAGTTTCTTTTAACGAGACAGTAGTGAATTGATATACCAATTAAAATTATTTCAGCAATCGTCGATAATTATGGGTTAGAATATTGTGCCCAGCATTTTTGTTGATTTTTTCAAAGTCAAAAAACAGCACATATAAAGATTGGATTTTTCTGAAAGAACAAATAATATCGCCAATAAACTATCAAAAGACAAATATTGTCGCATTTAATATTGTTTGTATAATAATCTTAAAAATTATTGGTGTGATCGTCTGGTTTAAATCCCCTTTCAATGTAGATTAATTTTGCACTTTGGGGATCTTCATAAGCATTACATTCACGTAAATAAGCATCATTCTTTAAGGTGAGCCATTAGGTGACCTGTATATATGTAGGTGATATAAGTCTTTGATTGAATGATTCTTGTGCCAGCCGGTTAAAATCCGGCTACAGCCCACAAAATGGGATTCCAAATCGAACCAAAAGGCAGTAAATCATTTATTTACTGCCTTTTGGTTGAAAATAAGTTTTTGGGACTTGAAGAGCAAGGCAGAACGCTGCTTAATACGATTGATTACCACAATAAAATATCGACGGAAACCAATGGATCATCACAAGCAGGAAGAAAATGGAAACGCCTCTGAGAATTACAATAAGACATGGAAAAGAGAAACAAATATTTTCCAGACGTTATGAATACGCACAAAGATTCAATACCCATCCTAATTGTAGGACACCTGCAACACAAAAAACCTCTTCGCTATGATATTGGGAGAAAGTTTATTGAAAGTATTGAATTTTCTTTGGATAACTTTTTAAATTCAGCGTTTACCCTTTCTGGTTGTACCAAATTGGTTTTCTATTTTTTGCTATATAATCATAGTTCAATATGATTCATTCTTTGTGAAGCGCACTATCAGTGACAACTGCAAAGCCAATTTCCTGCCTTATATCACCCGATGACGCTCCAATTTGAATTTTAAAGGAACCGGGATTTACTTTAAATTCATTTTGGGTGTTCCAAAACGCCAGATCCTTTTTACTCAGTAGAAAAGTAACGTTCTGTGATTCTGCTTTTTTCAATGATATCCTTTTAAACGCTTTCAACTGCTTTTGAGGCATTTTTTCAGCAGATTCTGGATATTTAAGATACAACTGAACCACTTCGTCGCCATCATACTTGCCCGTGTTCTGGATATCGAGGCTAACCCGGATGGTATCGGTAACTTCTATTGAAGGCTTATCAATCCTGATGTTTGAATAGGTGAAATTGGTATAACTCAATCCAAACCCAAAAGGGAACAAAGGTTCTTTTTGAAAGTACATATAGGTACGGCCGTTAAAAACCTCATAATTATCAAACGCAGGAAGATCACCGGTTGATTTGTAATAAGTTAAAGGCAGCCTTCCTGCCGGGTTGTAATCGCCAAACAAAACATCAGCAATCGCATTTCCGCCCTGTTCACCCGGATACCAGGCATTTACCACAGCCGGAACATTCTCCTGTATCCAGTTAACAGCCAGTGAGCTACCTGCAACCAGAACAACAATTGTTTTATGATTGGCTTTGTAAATATCCTTTATAAATTGCTGTTGGTCGATTGGGAGTTCGAGGGTCGTGCGATCGCGTCCCTCCATCTCGATTGACTTATTTACACCTAATACAACGATCGCCACATCGCTTTTCCTGGCCAATTGCTGTTCAGCAAGGTACGCTTCTCCGGACTTTTTTTCAGGCGTTTTCCAGGATAGTGAACAAAAGGTTTTACCATCGCGCGATGCATATTCCACTTTTACAGAATAGGTCTTACCTGCCTTCAGGTCAACGTGAACCGTATCAATTTCTTTATCATTTGTCCAATTATCGATCAGTAGTTTTTCATCAATGTAAAGTTTTGAACCTCCCGATTTTTTAATCGCTAATATATAATTACCTGATACTTGCGGGACAAGAGTACCGGTCCAACGGACAGACATCGGAGCCTTTGGAATCGCAGGGTTTGGAGGTTGATTGGCCGGATCAAAAAGGATATTTTCGCTGATTCCCTGTGTCGGAATTCCGTTAAGGTCCTCGCTGGCAAAGTATTCTGTTTTAAGCCCCTTTTTATCTTTTCCGCCAGATTCAAAGTAGCCGGATGGAATGACTTCTTGTTGTGTAATTTTTCCTATCCAGGGGAGTGTATTCACCTTAACCCTTTTCCCCTCTTTATTAATAATCCCCTGCAAAGGTGAGACAGGATCATTCAGCGGCGTACCGCTGTAATCTCCGAATTCGCAGGTAGCTGCATTAATTCCAAAAACAGCAATCGATCTGATTTTTTTCAGGTCTAAGGGAAGGATATTTTTGCTATTTTTTAGCAGCACAATTGATTGACGGGCAGTTTCGAGTGCCAATTGTTGATGCTCTTTACTCCCGATCACCGAAGGTTTAATTTTTGTGAAAGGATTTAAACCTGAATCGTCAAATATGCCTAATTTAAATCTGGCCCTTAAAACCCTGGAGGCAGCCCGGTTTATTTCTGGTTCAGTCACTTTGCCTATGGCATAAGCCTTGGGAAGATAATCGCGGTAGATGTAGCATTCGTTGCAATATCCAGAACATTCAAGGTCTAATCCGGCTTTTATTGCCATTGCAGCTGCATCTTCGCGGGTAGGTGCATAATTGTGGGGAGAATACAGAAAACCAGGAGCGCCACAATCCGAAACGACGTATCCATTAAAACCCCATTCGTTGCGCAAAATATCTGTAAGGAGCCATCTGTTTGCAGTGCATGGAATTCCATTGATCGCATTATAGGCAGACATGATCGATTCTGCTTTCCCTTCCGTAACCAGAGCCTGAAAAGCCGGCAGGTAATAAGATCTCAGCGCTCTTTCAGACATAACGGCCTTACACTCGAAACGATTATGTTCTTCATTGTTTCCGGCAAAATGCTTTGGCGTTGAAACAATTTTCAAATAGCGGGGGTCATCTCCCTGCAACCCTTTTACAAAAGCTACCCCGATACGGGAAGTAAGGAAAGGATCTTCTCCATATGTTTCAGCGGTACGACCCCAGCGGGGATCGCGCGCCATATTAACCGTTGGAGACCAGAATGCCAAAAGATCACTGAACTTTTGGGTCTGGTTTTTCCCCTGTTCCAATTCATTCCAGCGAGCACGTGCTTCATCTGAAATAGAGGTGGAAACCTGGTAAATCAAATAAGGATTCCAGGTAGCTGCCAGACCAATCGCCTGCGGAAAGACTGTAAATTTCCCCGGGCGAACGACTCCGTGCAATGCTTCATTGCCATGGTCGTATTTGGCAATACCCAATCTCGGAATAGCCGGAGCGACTTCAATTAAAATTTGCATTTTCTCATACACCGTCATCCTGTCTAACAGATCATTGACCCGGTTGTCAATAGTTGCTTCCGGGTTTTCGTAAGTATCCATCACCCCATTTTGGTTAAGATCGATCCATGGTTTCTGCTGAGCATTGGTATTGAATGCGAAAAACAGTGTAAACAATGATATTAAAAGATGCAATTTCATATTTTCAGCTTTAAGTCTTAAAGTCCTTGTATTTTTAATATATTATGGACTATGTAAATATTTTTCTATTTTGCCGAGCAGGTCCCTCCCTTTTTTTCGACCAATTAATAATAATTGATCAATCACAATCAGGAAGTTACCACGCAACATTCAAAGTGACAAATCCGAATGCCGGGACAGTTACTTCGCCGTTAATTTTTCTGCCAGGTACTTCTTCAATTTCGCAAATGTTTACGGACCTGGGAATGCCTGCCGGCCATGATAGCTTTACCGTTTCGTTCTTACCTGATACCGAGCGCAGACGCATAATAACCGTTTTTCCTTCGCTCGTAGATTTGAGGATTGACACGGTTATTGCCGGTGAACCTTCAATAGCAATCAGCGGGTTGGATATAGCATTGGTATTGGCTGCCAAATGCACTAACGGCTGAGCTTGTTCCAATCCAAATTGGTTAGCACTGGCAGCATCGTAGGTTCCATGAGGAAGGATGCGGTAACGGAAGTTGACCGGTCCGTCCTGGGTTAATGGAAAGTTGGTGAACCAATGATTGTTCATCACCCACGAGTAAATAACTGAACTGGATTCAAGCTTCTGAAGCCAGGGTTTTCGTTCACCACTCCAGCTACCTGTCTGATTGGCGGTCATGGCGCCGCTTTCAAAAAGAGGGGCATCGAGCGAGCACCAGGTGATGCCCTCTTTTTCGTTCGAGATATCGAGCCAGCGCTGCACTGTGAACCAGTTACGATTGGCCGCCGGTAACTGGTCTTTTTCAACTTCAACCACTCCCCAGGGAATATCCATACGGATTTTACCATTTGGAATATCGAACCCAAACCCAAAGTGAATACCATCCTTGGCAACGAGTGGCAATTTGTCAACAACATTACTGATTTCAACCCACGGCTGGCCATGCACGAGGCGCACCGACCGTGTGACATTGCGACATCCGGTTGCTTTGGAAGAGATGCGCACTTCTACGACCAGCGGGCCTGATTCGACAGTTGTAATCACGATGCTCGAATCGGCGCGGGCATTGTCGCTGTCACCCGGCATCCAGCGAAATGCGTTAAGACCGCCATTGACTTTCACATCAGCGAAGTTCCGACCCGTTGACAGATTGATAAGCTGGGTAATATTTCCCGTTTTCGGGTCAACTGTCACTTTCAGCATCTGATTTTCGAGTGTCGTCCCATTTTGTTTGCAGCCATCATTAAGAGTGCATTTGCCCGCCATCACACGGTAATGTTTTGAACCGAATGCAGGAACATCGGATGACAGGAATGCCAGTTCCCCTGTGGAAAGTCGTTGGGCAGGAACTTCATTTCCAGAATCATCTGTTACACGATCACCGGGGAAACTTTCTGATTTGGAGAGCGTCACGAGTCCGCCATGAATCCAGCACTGTGTGTTGAAAACGGTTATTCCGCCATTGGAGGGACCTTGTTCTGGTCCGAGTGCTCCTGATGATTTATCGGTTGCAGGTGCCAGGGCATCGTCGAGTAAGGTTTGGGTGCGGTTGTCAGCCTCGTGAAAATAACTTTGCTTAACCTTCCAGATTGCATCCTGGAAAAACGGCTCAGTAGGGTTTTCGGCACACCAGGTATGCTCGGATCCCAGGGCGATATATTGCCAGGCTTCATCAAAGGAACCGCGTGGAGCAGGCTTGCCGGGACGGAGCATTGTCCAGAGGGTTTCGGCTTGTATCAACCGCTCCTTTGAGTTCCGGTTGATGGCGATCAGATTGGCAGCGGTTCCCAGACCGTCAGTCCAGTATTCGGTGAAATCGCCTCTTACAACCGGAAGCTTAGGTCCATAATCCTTTTCAATCATCTGCATGATTTCGCTTCCGTAAGCGATGATCAGATGCGGGTAGGCATATTCCGCGTTCCAGACCTTTACAGCATCCGGAATGTCGGCGTCCAGAGGGCAGTTGTCCCATAATAACCAGGAAACAACGTAAAAATTGTATGGATTGTCAGGGCGTTCGCGCTTTAACAAAGCCTCCAGAAAATTCACGTTTGCACTTCCTGTTTTGATAACAGCCGGAACCTTGTCCGGATCGCGCTGGCCGAACCAGGGACGACCGGTTGCCCCACCCTTCGTCATGCTTCCGCTATTGCCGTAGCTTCCCGGCTGAAAGAAGAGCACTTTGGATTTGCCGTCGGGTCCTACCCACCAAAAAGGTTTTTCATCGAGCGTGCGGCCATTGCCAGCCCTGCAGGAGTTAGGCCACGACATAATGTAACGTATTCCCTGTTGCGCCATGACAGGCACCAGTCCCCATGTCATGCCAGGGATATCCATCTGCTGAAAAGTGTTAATTGGCACGCCGGTCAGGTTCTGAATCTGGCGGCTATATCGAAATACCTGAAAAAGTTCTTCGTCTGAGCAACTACTTGTATTGAGATTCAGGTAACTGGCATCAATGCAAAGTTGACCGTTCTGAATAGACTTAAGGGCAACCTCTTTCTGCTGAGCTGTTGCGGTCAGCAAGTAGCGTTCAAGTGGCCAGGTGATTTCGGGATTCCAGCGGTAACGGGCACCGGCAGGATAGTCTTTGGTCGCTTCAGCGAGTTTAATACCTTCTTCAATATTTCGTTTGTGCAGAATTTCGACATTTGCCTGGGTGTTGGTATAGCCAATATCTACGTGAGAATGCGGATAGATGTAGACTGTCCAATGACGTAATGCAGGAACAGTGAAGATTCCGGTCAGGTGATTACCTCCTTGTTCAAGTGTTATACTGACCTGTGAATCATTCGTTACGCCTGCCTCTAAGGGAAGTAATACAGCAACTGAATCCAGGCCTTTTGTACCTGCCTGCAACTGCTGTACTTCAACCACATCCTTAACACTTATTTTCAATTTTGCAGATGAATAAAGCTTTGCGCCTTTAAATTTGAGAATAACCTCACGACCGGGTTTTCCATCGGGACGATACCGATAGTAAGGCTGAACCTTACATTCCAGGCTATCAGGAAAATTTTCCGTTTGAGAAATTCCGGCATAGACGGAATTCGCCAAGATTGCTAAAACTGCTACAAAAATAATTTTCATAGTTACCTGGATTTAAGATTATTATTGTCTATTACCTTATTTCAATGTCACATAATTGGCAGGTAAATTATTATAAGCCCGTGCTAAAACAGCAATATTCCGCTCATCACCTTTTAAACTATCAACAGATTTCGAAAGATAGTAATCAACCGGCGGCATCATTGAACCTAAAACGGGTTTTGTAAAACCATACAACCCAACTTTTTCTTTGATAGCAGCCGGAATAACTTTTGCCGGATCCTGGCCGTTCCAGTTGGCCAAACATGTTACCAGACGGGTATTAATGCCAAGCTTGTTTAGAACCGATGCTGTAGTGGCAATATCTCCGGCTTCATTGAGCACCCAGTCGACTTCTTTTAACATTTCAGATCCTGCAATATCTTTGCTTGTAAGTTGGCAGGATGTCAGCCAGATCAGACAACCAGGTTTTGTTTTCTTCACCGATTCGCTGATCCTTTTCCAGCACCTGTCAATTGATTTACGGCGAAACTGAAGCTCAGCTTCAGGAGTTATTTTGTCTTTCCCGGGAAAGGACTGATTCATTAGTTCACTGTACATTACCTGTTCGCATTCGATCCATTTCAGAGGCGGATAAGGTTCCATTGTCGTTCCGGGATTCCATAACCAATCAATAAAAACGCAATCCATATCTGTCTTTTTTATGGCATCTTCAATGGATGCACACAGGTAGTCAAGATATTGAATTGTATATGGGATGTGAGGACTCGAAGGTATCCCGTAGCTCAGATCCGGATGGTCAAGACCCCATTTGGTATTGGCACCTGCACAAAAATATCCGAACACCTTTATGTTTTTCAGATGTGCCAGCTTGACCTGTTCTGTAAGGAAATCAAATTTTAACCCTGGTTGCTCCGGAACTATCCCATTTTTGTACCAGGCATAACCGTTACATGAAACGGCAAATGACTGAATCACATTACATCCAAGGGCTGCATACCAGTTGACATGATCTGCCGGATTTGCATCAGCCCATAAACCTGGTTTGGCAAAACCGTTTGGTCCTCCCGGCCCCCAATTAAAATCAATGTTGTAAGCCTTTACTGATTCTGCACCCGTTTTTTGTGATTGGCTTTTGCATCCGCTAAAAAGGGCAAGGATAATTGCCAGTGTAAGGAAACTGATTGTTTTCATGGTGGTTAGATTATTTAATTGCTTTCTTATTTGATCTTATTCCTGTAAAAATTTAGAATTAACCTTTTTGTACCACTGTATATTCTTCCAGTTTTCCCAATAAGGGTGTGAGTAATTCCATGGAGTTGTCCCCCACATCCCGTATTGACCAGCTAAATCCATCCCTTGTTCACACCAGTCGTAAAGCCATTTCCAGCTCATATCCTTGCTATCCATGTGCCACCAGGGTCCCCAGGCTTCAGTTGTTGTAAGCGGAGCGCCAATTTCTTCTGACCATGCTCTGGCAAATACCAAACGGTTGTGCATGTCTTTCATCAGCATGGGTCTGACCGATTTCATTGTCTTCGTGACCCTGTCCATGTAATCGCTGTATTCATGTGTGCCCCTGTCCTTTGTCAATTCATTAAACCCGGAACGCGAATTGAAACGATCACTTTGGGTCATCCAAATGTGAAGTTCGAGCACATCCATGGATTTTAGTTTCATTGCCCTGACTTCTTCCCAATAACTCGTCAGAGAAAACGTGAACCGTAATTCGGGGTAAAGATGCTGAAAATGTGTCAAAGAACCGTTCATATAATTACGCACAAATGTCATTTGGGCTGGGTTCCATTTTAATTTATCAAAGCCTCCTGAAACCCTTCCGGCAGCTTCCATCGCCTGAAGGCTGGAGGCAGTCTCAACAGTTTTTTCCTGTCCCAAACGATCGATCTCCGGCGCAAACGGACTGAAAAAAGGAAATTCCTGGTCAAAATCGATGTAACAAATAACGTCGAGCAATTTATTTTCTTTCAGGATGGACAATACTTTTTCCCATGCTTTCCAGTATTTTTCGGTAGTTGTAAAGCCTTTTTTTATTTCAGGAAACTCTTTACACCCCTGGTTCCATGTTGAGAGAATTACGTTGATATTTTTTTTGCGGGCAATCTGCAAAAACTCTAACAATTCATTGATTACCTTGTGTTTTCTGTCAACATCGGTTGCTCCCCAGTTTTGCAAAGGGTCGCCGGCAATCGTTACCTCCTGATTGATAGCAGTAAGTTCTGCTATAAGGAGTGGGAATGCATCTATCCGTACAGTATTAAAACCACGTTCCAAAAGTTCATCGGTAACTTTATCGAAATTTTCGAACGCGCCCCCTTTGTAGTGCATATACATCCATGAAAAATCCCACATGGCAATGGTAAGTCGTTTGGGCGACAAATCGGTCCGCATATCGTAGACCACCTTTGATGTATTATTTGGGTTCTGTGAAAAACCTGAAATAGTCAGAAAAAACACACTTAACAAGCAGCAATAAAATGTCTTCATGAAAAATTTATTTTAATAAAAAGCTGTCCAAAAGTTTTTAATTTCCCAATTTTGCAATGATATAACTCCCTAACTTTTTCCCCTGTGCTGCACTGGTATCAGCGGTAAACCGGTAATGGATTCCTCCATAAACCCTGCTCACCGAAACTTCGGCTGCAGCTTCGTTGAACGAATTAAAGTGTCGCTGCATTCCGATATATTTTAGGTCGCTCGTATCCTGAAAAGCAAAATTCTCACCAAAAAGTGACGAAAGAACTATAGCAGAACTGGCTGATATAACACTATGTCCGCTGGTATATTCAGGAAACGGTGGCGTTTGCAGCCAGGGCAGCCAGGCCGGATCAAATAACTCATTGACGGCCGTTACAGGACGGATGTAACTACTCCGGTATTTTTCGTCCCAGCAGGAGATAAACCCCTCATATAGGGCAAGTGCCGTATAGGCGTATGCTTTGGCCGTTTTTACCTCATCGGCACCCGATAATTTTGATGCAATCGCACAGATTCCCATCCAATGGCCTGCCGGGGTGATCTTTTTATTGCCGAACATCATATGTCCTGAATGTTCTATCACAAAAGGGTTATCGTCCCAGTAACGGGCAATCTCCTTTTGTTCGTTGGTGAGACTTTTGTTGATGTTATAAACCTCAGTTAAACTCTTGTAAAAGATTGATTTGGTGTCTAAAGAATAGGGTGGTGGCGGAGATGGTTTAAAAAGTGAGGACGAATCCATCACCATTGGTTTCATGGTATTCCAGCACCATTCCACTCCATCGAGATAATCGGGTGGTGTGGGTTTCCACTTACCGGGAGTATTGCTGCCCAGATATTTGGCCTTTCCTCTGGAGGCGAAATACCCATCCTTACCAGCCCGTTGCAGAATCACTTTTGCCACGCTATCCCCAAAAGCAATCGATCGGCTATAAGTGGTTTCATCAAGCTTGTCTTTAAAATTGGCATATACAGATTGTTCATAACTGGTTAGCGAATCGACGGAAAATACCTTCACATCCCGGGTG
>JAAFHB010000508.1 GCA_010906965.1 Mariniphaga sp.
CTGGTTTTTAGTTTTGCCGATATTTTGTCGTACCGGAAAGTTCAGAGTAATCTGATGAAGGAAACTGCTTTTTATAACAAGACAACTATCAATTTAGCTGAGTTCAGCCTTGCCCAGAAAAACGAGTTTGCCGCCGGAATACATCTGATTTTGCAGGAATGGCGAAAAATCAATCCTAATTTTCAAGTTGCCACCTGTGCCGAAGATATTGATTTGGAACAATATCAGATTCAGCACAATAAATGTATTGACGATGAGTTGATTGCCAAACTATTTTCGGATGATTCCAAATTAATGGATTTTTTGGGACTCAAACCGGAAGAGCCGTCATTGTTTGGTGAAACAGCAGAGACTAAGAAACCAAATCTTAAAGATAAGGGACAGCGCAAAGCTTGTGGTTGCATGATTAGTAAAGATATTGGATCGTACAACACCTGCAATCATCTGTGTGTTTATTGCTATGCCAATACTTCGCCGGAGGTGGTTCGTAAAAACTTAATGGAGTTGACTCCTGATTCGGAAAGTATTTTGCCTATGGCAGAGGGTTAATGGCGTAGGGCAAGAAGCTTGTTTTGGTGGTTTTTATTTATGAAGTTTATTATCAAAGAAATGCTATTATATTTGCATCTAAGTATCAAAATAGATACTTTTGAAGAATGAAGACAAACGAAATCATCAAGCTGATTGAAGAGGACGGATGGCAGATGGCGCGGCAAAAAGGGAGCCATATTCAGTTTAAACATTTGGCTAAATCCGGGACAGTTACAATTCCTTATCATGGTAATAAAGACGTTCCGAAATGGCTTGAAAATTCGATTTTGAAACAGGCAGGTATTAAATAACTTTGGTTTAAAAGATTAATATAATAGTTGACGTAATGGAAAAAGTTGATGTATTGGTTCGCCCAAATAATGAAGGCTGGTGGGCAGAGGTAACCAGTTTACCCGGATGCTTTTCAGCTGGTGACAATATTGGAGATTTGAAGAAAAATATTGCTGAAGCAATTGATTTGCATATTGAAGGGCTGCTTGATGATGATCTAAAAATATCCGATGAGTTAATTCATGGACAATACGAACTCGAACTACACATTAATTTACAAGATTTGTTCGAACATTTTCCACTTACCATAACTGGAGTAGCCAAACGCGCCGGAATGAACCGTACGCTGTTGAACCAGTATGCTCGGGGAGAGAAAACGATGTCCGAAAATCAAGCTCTTCGAATTACCGAAGCCATTCAGAAAATTGGAAGTGAACTTGCTGAACTTCAATTTTGATATTATTCCTAATTTTCTTTACCCTTGTCTGTACCTCGAATTATCTTCTGCCATTAACGAAAGGTATGACTCATATCTTGTTGCAGGTATTTCCCCTTTTTCAGCGGCCGTTTTTACCGCGCAGCCTGGTTCGTGCGTGTGGGTACAATTGAAAAACCGACATTGATCGAGCAATCCAAACATTTCAGGAAAATAGTGGGCAATTTCCTCCTTCGCCATATCGATCACGCCAAAACCCCGGATGCCCGGTGTGTCGATCAGGTATCCTCCA
>JAAFHB010000125.1 GCA_010906965.1 Mariniphaga sp.
AAATCCAAAAATATAACTGCTGAATATCAGGCACTTGCAAAACAACTACACTAAAAATGGCCTCTTGAAGGGTGAAAAAACATGAATTTAGGCCGATTTTTCTATATTTTTGATGGAACTGCTGCAAGATGGGTTAAAAACCTTCGGCGTTGAATGCGGTTGGAAACCGCATGACCCGAACCGCATGAACTGGGTCCTGCGATTTCCAATCGCGGAAGAATAGGGTCTTGTGATTTTCAATCGCGAATTATCAAGACCTTCGGTGTAAATACTCAGTGAAAAATTGTAGGAGAGAAATCTTTCTGCGAATGAAAGAATAAAGGAATGAAGTATTGTACGTTGGCTTATATATAGTTGAAAAAACACCCTTAATTCAGGATAAGTTTTTACGAAAATGATACTCATAGCTGCAAAGAACAATCAAAAGGAAGAGACTTAATAGTCCACCGATCAGAAAATCATTATTTCCGAAATTTGTTCCTGTAAATCCTGCAATTGGATAACCGATTGCCCACCAAAGGTGTGACCATGCAAAGTGAGCACCATATACTCTTCCCTGTTGCGACAATTCGGTGTTTTCGGCAATTAATATCTGAGAGGGCATCTCGGTATAACTTTGTCCCAATCCTGCCATCACCCATAATAAGACCAATACTGCATATGGAACAAAATTTGCCATTGTTACCGATAGTGCAATCATTGCCGCACCCAGGATAAGTACCCTGGTTTTATTCTTTGATTTATCTACTGAATTTGTAGTAAAAGCCGCAATTGTTGCACCAATTCCAAAAGCGGCCATTATCCAGCCATAATGCACATCAGTCAGGTGTAAATCGCCTTTAATGTGACCGATTGTATTGACCAGAATATGAGCACCTGCAATTGCTGCTACCAGCTCTATAAACAGTGCAAAGCGAATAGGTCGTTTTTTAAACAATAATTTTGTGCCAAGCAGCATATCTTTACTAAAGGTGATGATAATAGATACTTTAACAGCAGGTTTTTTCTTGACGAGAAGCGTTCCGGGGATAAGAATGATTAAAACCGCAGCGACAATAAATGAAGCAGCATCAAAAAAGAAAATCTGACGAACTCCCATAAACACAGCCATTCCACCAGCAAGGCCAGGTCCTAAAACGCCCAGTAGTTGCCAGGTAGCATTGGAAAGCACAATGGCATTTGCAAAATCTTCCTTTTTTGAAACAAGCTGAGGAATTGCAGCCCTGTAAGCGGGCGTAAAAAATGCATTAAAGATATTGAGTAAAAAGATCAGCACATAAAGTTGCCATTCTGCACTGACAAACGGGAACAAGCCAACGATGATCATACGAGACAGATGGGTAATGATCATTATTTTTTTCCGGTCAAAACGGTCGGCGATAACACCGGCATACGAACCGAAAATTATAAAAGCAATGACCCTAAGTGTTAAGGCGGTTGCCAGAATCCGGGCAGAATGGGTGCCTCCCAGTTCAAAAGCTAAAAGAGCAATGCCAACCCATGTGAATGCATCGCCCAACAAACTGACGGTTTGAGCAAGATAAAGCCTTGCAAACAGCCGGTTCTTTAAAGCGGTAAAAGGAGTTAATAGATTGTGCAATTTCTTTTTCATTATTCAATTGGCAAACTTATATTAAAATCCTGTTTGAAATTTGTTTTTTGATCCCGTGAGGAATAAAATGTGGGTAGAAAATAGATAAAAATGCAAAGTTCCTTCCCATTCGGGATGGAATATTTTGCGATAAATCCTGCTTCTACCCATATTTTGTGCCTACGGCACTTTCTTTATAAAGAATATCGTTAATTAATAATTACTTAGCACGTAAATCTGCAATTGCAACGATGTTGCTTTACTGTTAAGGTCTTCAATGTAAAGGGCCGTTTGACGGTAGTTATCGTATTCGGCAAAAAATGTGGTATAGTTTATTTGCCCTGAATTGTACGCTTTAACCAGTAATACCGGGGTATTGAGCGTTTTATATACCTTGTTTAATCCTGAAACCGATTGCTGCACTGCCTGAAATTCAGAATACAACTGTTCCATGCTGTTTTGGAGCGAAAGCTTATACGCATCGGTTGCCTCAGCGGTATAAACTTGACGGGCTTTGGCAGAACGGACTGTGTTCTTGTTCTCGAACAGCGGAATTGTAATGCCTGCATGAAATCCTTTGAACGATTGTCCGGTATTTGCATCCTGCCTGTAACCGACCTCAAATTTTGGCAGGCTCAACGACTTTTGCAGGTCAATATTTTGCTGTGCAATCACTTTTTGGGTTTCCCACTGCTTCAATTGTGGATTTCGGATTACCAAATCATTCATGGTTGGATCAGAAACATTCATGCCAGCCAGATCTGGAAAAATAGTATCATTTACTACCAAACCGATGCCCCCGTTTAATTCTGCCAATTTTAGTAAAAGCGATTTTTGGCGGCTTTGTGCAATATTTTTTTCACTTTGTACTTTGGCCAATTCGCTGCGCACGCGGTTTACCTCAAGAACATTGGCATCGCCAAGTTGTAATTTCTTTTCGATACCTGTTTGCAATTGATTTGCCATTTGCTCGCGTTTTTCAAGTATAGCAATGATACGGTTTTGAGAAACCAATTCAGCATAAACTTGTGCTGTACTGGTTAAAACGTCGAGCTTCGATTGTCGAAAACGCTCATCAGCCTGCAAAACTGAAAGATTGGCTATTTTACTTTTATGAAAATAAGCTGTTGGAAAATCGAACGACTGCGAAATAACAAACTCGGTATAACTTCCCGAAGGGTTGTTTAACCGGTCGAATGATGCAGAGGGGTTGGCTAAATAGATACCCGTTTTGGAGTCTATCTTTTGCACATCGTAATACTGACGGGCGGCAGTAAGTGTTTTATTATTTGCAGCCACACTGTCTAACACAGTCTGAAATGCAACCTGCGAAAAGGCAGGTTGCATTGTGAATGCTAAAAGCAATATATAGATGATCCGTTTCATATAATTACTGTTTTTGGAGGGTGATTACGATGATTGACGAGGTAATACACGATTGGCACTATGAAGATATTCAAAAGGGTTGACGTCAATAATCCACCCAAAATAACTTTTGCCATAGGGCTTTGAATTTCGTTACCGGCCACATCGCCCGATAGTGCAAGGGGAATAAGAGCAAGTGCAGCGGTTAAGGCAGTCATCAAAATAGGGCTTAAACGTTCGCGTGAACCGGTAATGATGGTTTCGAAAAGACCATGGCCTTGCCGTTTAAGTGTCTGGTAGTTCGAAATAAGCAAAATCCCGTTTCGGGTGGCAATACCAAACAAGGTAATAAACCCGATAATTGCCGGAATACTTACGATACCGGCTGTGAGCCACAAGCTGAATACACCACCAATAAGTGCTAGAGGTAAGTTTAACAGGATGATGGCAGCCAATTTGGTATCCTTAAATTCCTGAAAAAGCAACAGAAATATGATCAGGATAGCAATCATTGAAGAGATAAGCAACAACTGCGAAGCTTTTTCAGCGCTCTCAAACTGTCCGCCATATTCAACCCTGTAACCTTCGGGTAACTGGATGTTCTGGTTAACTTTAGTCTTGATGTCGTCAACAACGCTTTTCAGATCACGACCAGCCACATTTGCCGAAACTACAATTTTACGTTGCACATTTTCGCGGTTAATGGTGCTCGGGCCGCTTGCAGAAACCACATCGGCTACATAATACAGTGGTACTTTTTTCCCATCTTTAGTATCAATCAGGGCATTCCGGATATTATCCAAGGAACCACGATTGGCAGCATCATATCGTACTACAAGGTCAAAACTGCGGTTGCCTTCAAATACTTCCGATACCTTTTCACCGGCAAAAGCCACATCAACAAATTCGGTAAACTGGTTAATCGTTATACCGTGTTTTGCCAGCATGTCGCGTTTTGGCTTAATTTGAATCTGCGGAATTTCGATTTGCTGTTCAACACTTAGGTCAACCAGGCCTTCAATGCCTTCTACATTGTTTTTGATCTGATTGGCTATCGTAAACAGTTTACCCAGATCATTCCCGAAAAGTTTGATGGCAATATTGGCACGGGTACCTGAAAGCATGTGATCGATGCGGTGTCCGAGGGGTTGGCCAACAGTAATATTTACACCCGATATGCCTGCCATTTTCTTCCGCGCATCGAGCATAAACTCTTCGCGTGACCTTTTGTCAATCGCAAAAGTAACATCAATCTCGGCTCCATTAACACCAAGGGCGTGCTCATCAAGTTCTGCACGACCTTGACGCCGGGTAACCGTTTTTACTTCAGGAATTGATAACAGTGTGGTTTCAACCAGCGCTCCAATTTTATTTGCTTCGTCGAGCGAAATGCCGGGCAAACTGACGGTACCAATGGTGAGCGAACCTTCGTTAAATTCGGGCAAAAAGCTTCGGCCCATTGAAAGGAACACGAAACCTGCCACTACCACCATCAAACCCGTTCCCCAAAGAATTGTCTTCTTGGCATTCATAGCCCTGCGCAATAAATTTTCATATTTCTCTCCAAGCCATTGCACTACGCGACTGCCATTTTCATTGCGGGCAAGCATCCGGGGGCTGGTCAACAGGTATGATGATAAAACAGGGGTTAATGAAACAGCTACAATAAGCGAGGCAAACAACGATACAATAAATGCGATGCCCAGTGGTTGAAGCATCCGGCCTTCCATGCCTGAAAGGAAAAATAAAGGAATGAACGCGACAATAATAATCAACGTAGCATTCAGGATAGAAGCCATAATTTCTTTGGTAGCGTTAAAAATTACCATCGAATCGTCCTGCCGTTCGTGGGGTTCGCGCTTTGCATTTAACCTTAATCGCTTATAAGCATTGTCAACCACAATAATCGCATCGTCGACCAACGCACCAATGGCAATTGCCATTCCGCCTAAACTCATTGTGTTAATGTTGTAGCCAAACATTTTCAACACAATGATGCTGATAAGAAGTGAAATAGGAATAGCTACCAGTGAAATAATGGTGGTCCGGAAATTCATCAAAAATACGAACAAGACGATTATAACAAAGAATGAACCTTCGAGGAGCGCTTTTTGAACGTTGTTGATTGAAGATTCAATAAAGTCGGACTGACGAAAAATATGGGTGTCAATATTGATATGTGCAGGTAAACTCTTTTTAAGGTTGGCAATGTTTTCGTCAATTGTTTGGGTGAGAACCAGCGTATTTGTATTGGGCTGTTTCAGCACCGTAAGTATTACAGCAGGCTTGCCATTTAACGAACCATACCCAAGTTTTGGAGCCGAACCAATGGCGATTTCAGCAACATCTTCGAGTTTTACAGGATAGTTGTCGATTACTTTGACAACCGATTTCCCAATCTCTGAAATATCGTTTGTACGCGCCAATCCCCGAATAATATACTCGTTATTATATTCATCCATTACTCCACCGGTAGCATTGTTATTCATGCCGTTACATGATTCCATGAGTTCTGTAAGCGTCACATGGTAATACCTCATTTTGCCGGGATTGACCAGTATTTGATACTGTTTAAAATCTCCGCCAATTGTTGTCACCTGAGATACTCCTCCGGTAGCCAGCAAAGCAGGACGTATGGTCCAGTCTGCAATTGTGCGTAAATCCATTTGTGATGTCGAATCGGAGGTAAGACCAATCAGCAGGATTTCTCCCATTATCGACGATTGTGGTGCAAGAGTTGGAGTACCTACTCCCACAGGTAATCCGGCACCTATTGTAATAAGTTTCTCACTTACAATTTGTCGTGCCTTGAAAATATCGGTTCCCCAATTGAATTCAACCCAAACAATAGAAAACCCTGCTAAAGATGAGGAACGTACCCGTCGTACGTTAGTGGCTCCATTCACGGCAGTTTCAATAGGAAAAGTAACCAGGCGCTCAATTTCTTCGGGAGCCATTCCATGGGCTTCGGTCATTACAACCACTGTCGGCGCTGTCAGGTCGGGAAACACATCTACTTCCATATCCGAAGCGATAAACGCCCCGCCAAGGGTAAGCAATGCTGCGCAAAGCAAAACCAGCAACCTGTTTTTTAAAGAATAAGAAATTATTGTATTTAGCATACGATCTGTCTTAACTAATTAATGAGCATGTCCGTGAGCAGGGATCGCCCCCGATACTGTTGCAAGTTTTATCTGGTATGCCCCTTTGGTTACCACCCGTTCGCCTTCATGGACACCGGCCAGTACCTGAACATTGATCCCATCGGACCCGCCCAGGGTAAGCTCGCGTTTAACAAAGCTTTCGCCAGCAATCTGAACGTATGCGAAAAATACGCCCTGTTCTTCAATCAAAGCAGACACGGGGATTACAATTGCTCCTTCAAAAGGTTTTAGTTTCAGAAATACATCAACCAATGATCCTGAAACAACATCACCTTTATTATCAAAGCTAAAAGTTACCGGGATAAACAGTGTATTGGCATCGTTACTTTTGCCATATGAGATGAGTTTACCATTCATCGATTCAATATCGTATGTTTTATTATCATAGGCCGTTTTGAAATTGGCCGATGTGATGGATGCCAGTTTTGCGAAATATTTCTGCGAAACTTCAGCATTCAGCACCAACCGGCGGTTTTGCGATACCCTGGCCAATGGCTGACCGGCAGTAACAAATTGGCCTTCGGAAATAAGTACAATTTTCACAAAACCTGATAATGGGGCAACAACCTTTTGTGAACCAGTCTGATAATTGCGCGAAAGGTTGCTGTAATTGGCCTGTTCGGTTTCATACCTTGCTTTTATTTCCTGAAAATCTTTCTGCGAAACGATGTTGTCTTTTGTCAATTCCTGAGCCCTGTCAAAATCAGCTTTGGTTTTTTCGTAGGCCACTTTCGCTTGTTGAAAACGGGTTTCGGTATTGCCATTGGTAAGGTTTCCACCGGAAATAGCAAAAAGCATTTCACCTTTATTGACCGATGTCCCGACCACTGCCTTATTCCCTGAAAAAGTAACAATTCCATCAGTATTTGCAGTGACGACCATTTCATCACCCTGAGCTGGTAGTATTTCGCCGGTAGTTTTAATTATTTCGTTAAACGATTGGCGGGCAACCGCAATATTGGCAAACTCTACTTTCCATGCTTGTTCTTTCAAATAACTAATCTCGTTGCTTTTGGGTTCTTCTATTGCAGAGGAAATGGCGGTTTTTGCATCGGCATAAACCATTACGTTTTCAATCACAATCTGGTCGGTATAATCTTTATTCCGGATGTCGAAAACCATCTTTCCAATACCCGATTTCCCTGGAATTATGGCATACCTGAAAATGCCCGGAGATGAAGACACTGCTGATGTTTGCGAAACGGTATTGTCGCCAACGGTTAAAGTAAGAGTTATAGTACCTTCGGTTATTGCTGAGAAGAACTCGCCCAGGCGCGTAAAATGCCCGGCTAATTTTGTTGTATCACCAGTAACAAGGCTTCTAAATTCGGCGAACAACTCGCTTTTTTCGGTATATATTGTATAGGATAACGAAGGCAAAACGTCTGTTCCGGCTTGTTTAACTGTTGCACTTTGATTGCCGCATGATGCAAACAATATGGCACATATGATGATTAATAATTTACTCATGAATGATCTTATTTAAAAAAGTACAATGATATAGCCCTCTATCAGGAAAAATTATAGCCATAAATTTCCCTATACAAAGCATAAAATTCAAATTATTAACATTGAGTTTTTACCCGCAAATCTGGCAGGTTATACAACAAACACGGGAGGTCCACGATTTGAAAATGAGGCTATACCAACTTGTGCAGGAGATGATGAATAGCGTTTATATTGTATTGAAGAAAAAGAAGGAATAAAGAGGGGCTGAAAAATACCCGGTATACAATAAAGATTATTTGATGGCGCTTTTTTTGTTATGTTTTTTATGAAATGAGAGGTAACCACCAATTGTTTTTCGAGAGCTACATGTAGCGTTACACTATGCGAGATTGGGAAATCATGATCGTGATCGCTGTTATTATGAGTGGTTTTATGTTGTTCAGAAGAAAATAAATCGTCAAAATGACCATGCGGAACAATTGCATGCCCCAGAACAATCAGGTAGGCAAACAGCAAAAGCGATATGATATACTTCCTTTTCTGCATATGGACAAAAATAGTAAAAATTTGATTGAAACATCCCTTCGTCAAACCAATAGGGAAAGCCTTTAACTTTTACCAAATTAAACAGTTATTTATAGCTTTGTGATCAAAACCTAAAAGCATGAGATTTCAACAGACCTTTTTTATTATAGCAGTTTTCTTTTTTAAATCCTCATTTGCTCAAACAAGCAAGCCCGACACTATTTATTCTCATTATACCAACTCGACCATTGTGCTTGATGGCAAACTTGATGAATCAGCATGGATCAATGCTGAACATATCAGCAACTTCACGCAACAGGAACTTAACAATGGCCAACCGGCAACAGAAAGAACAGAAATAGCCGTACTATTTAATGAAAATAATATGTACATCGGGATTTGGTGCTTCGACAGCGAGCCCAATAAAATTATGGCCAAGAATTTTTCACGAGATTTTAATTATGGTGGTGATGATGCGGTTGAGATGATTTTCGATACTTATAATGATCAGCGAAATGCCTACAAATTTGTAGTGAATGCCAATGGCGCCCGGTACGATTCGCAGCTTGCCGGGGCAAACGAAAATGTTGACTGGAACGGTGTCTGGGATTGTAAAGCACAAATCACAAAGGAAGGTTGGTTTGCTGAATTAATAATTCCCTTTTCAACTTTGCAGTTTCGAAGGGATTCAACGAGTACGTGGGGCCTGAATATTGAACGAGGCATAAAACACAAACATGAGAGAATTTACTGGCAAGGCTGGTCGAGGGATTACAACCTGGAAACACTTTCGCAGGCCGGTAAACTAACTGGCTTCAATAATATTAAAGGCATGAACCGGCTGGAAATATTGCCTTACCTGCTAACCGGTGCTGAAAGCGCAAACAAAAGCAACCGTTTTTTAAAAAAGGTAGGGGTCGATTTTGTGAAGCAAATTACACCAACATTAAAGGCCAACCTTACCATTAATACCGATTTCGGACAAGTGGAGGCCGACCGCAAAAGGGTGAATCTGACGAGATTTTCGATGTATTATCCCGAAAAGCGCGGTTTCTTTCTCGAGGGTAAAGACCTCTACAGTTCTAATCTGGGCGACCGGATATTTTACAGCCGAAGAATAGGTATTGCAGGATTTCAACCAATCCCTATTATTGCCGGAGCAAGGCTGTTTGGGAAAATTAATCAAACAAATGTAGGTTTTTTAAATGTTCAAACTGCATCGCAGGATAGTGTGGCAACAGCCAATTATACCGTTGTCCGGCTCAATCAGGATGTTCTGAAGCAATCGAATGTCGGTATGATATTTACATCAAAAATCAATGGCTTATCTCAAAACTATATATTCGGAATTGACGGCACCTACAGAACGTCCAGCTTTTTGGGAAACAAAAACTTAGCTGTTGGCTATGCCTTTGCACAAAATAATTCAAATACAACGCTTAACAAGCAAAACACAGCGCTTAATCTGATCATTTCTTATCCGAATGACTATATCGAGACTAACCTCTCCTTCACACAGGTAAAAGCCAATTTCGACCCACAAACCGGATTTAACGACCGGAAGAACTTTAAAAAGGTTAACTCGGAATTTAAGTTTATGCCACGCTGGTTAGAAAGCTGGGGAGTATCAAAATTTGTATTTAAACCCTATGATTTTGAATGTTTTTTTACCGATAACACCAACCAGCTTGAATCATACGACAACGAAGTCAGGGTTTTTGGTTTCAATACAAAAAGTGGCGAGTTGTTTGAATTTAACCTGCAACAGAAGTATGACAGGATCGATCAGCCTTTTCGTTTGATTGATGGTATTACGATTTCTGCCGGAAAGTACCATTGGTTTCCCTATGAAATTCAGGTTCGAACCTTCTCTGGCCGGAAAGTCAGTTGTTTCTTCAACTTCAATCAGGGCGGATTTTATACCGGAAGACGCACAGCAACCAATTTCCAACTAAATACTGCTTTTCTAAAACGCTTTAATTTTACAGGCAGGTGGGACAATAACCGCCTGCAATTTTACGGTAAAGAATTTTGGGTAAATGAACTGGCCGGAACCCTGGATTTGGCTATCAGTACCAGGCTGAATTTTTCGTTGTTCACGCAATGGAACTCGGAAGATAAAGAGATTGCCTCCAATTTCAGGATACACTGGATTCCCAAAATCGGAAGTGATTTGTACTTCGTGTTCACGCAGGTCAATGAAAATGATTTAAGGTTGTCGCATTCAAAACTCACCAACGGAATGTTGAAATTTGTGTATCGGATTGCTATTTGAAAAATCAGAAACTATATTCCGGGCAACTTGTTTATGCTTTGTATCCGTTGATATAAATTAACAATCGTTGCCATGAAAAAATATTTCTTTGTCGGATTAACAATTTTGGGATACCTTTTGTATTCTGAAGTTACAGTGGCTCAATCTTCTCTGGCCTACATTACGAATTACAATGACTCTACCATTTACTGAAAAATGTAATCTATGAAATCTGTCTATCCAATAAAAACAATTGCGCTCCTTTCTGTCTGCTGTTTATTGATTGTGCAGCTTTCTTCAGGACAAGTGCAAAACAAGAATGCGAATGCGTCTCTTAAACTAATCGCGTTCATTCTCTTACCTGATGTAAGCGGACGAATTGACCATCTGGCTTATAACAGCAAAAAGCAGCTGATTTATGTGGCTGCGCTTGGCAACAATACCGTTGAAGTGGTTGATCTGAAAAGCAAAAAGGTAATTCATTCCATCAAAGGCTTGGACGAGCCACAGGGAATCAGGTATATTCCTGAAACCAATGTTGTTTTTATTGCGAACGGTGGAAATGGCGAATGCACTGTTTTCGATGCTGAAACTTACAAACCTGTTGCAAAGGTCAAATTAGGCGGTGATGCAGACAATGTGAGGTACAATCCGGCAACCAATCAAATTTTCGTTGGATACAGTGCCGGGGCAATTGCTATTCTCGATGGAAAGACTTACAAGCAATTGGCTGATATCAAGTTGGCCGGACATCCCGAATCCTTTCAGTTGGAAGGCGATTCTAAAATCTATGTCAATGTTCCCGATGCACATTTGCTTGAAGTGATCGACCTGAAAAAGAATACCATTGCCGAAAAATGGAAGATCGAAGAAGCCACCGCTAATTTCCCAATGGCTTTGGATGCTGTTAACCATCGGTTATTTATCGGTTGCAGACATCCGGCGAAATTGCTTGTTATCAGTACTGAAACAGGAAAAAAAGTTGCTTCAATGGATACTAATGGCGATACTGACGATATCTTTTACGACACTGTCACCAAACAAATTCTCATGAGTTGCGGAGACGGAACTGTCGATGTTTTCACGCAAATTAGCCCGGATAAATACGAAGCAGTTTCGAAAATTGAAACACGTTCGGGTGCACGAACTGCCCTTTTTGTCCCTGAACTAAATCAGATCATAGTAGCAGCTCCGGCCCGCTCCGGCAAAGAAGCTCAATTAATGGTTTATGAAAAAAAATAATGCTGTAATGAGGAGATATGTCATTTCTGCAATTGCATTCAAACTTTCCACTTAGAATGTGCAAGTCGCAATTCCCTGGAATTATGAACACTCTGTTTGGCGGAATGCATCGTCTTTCTGTGATCACTTCAATCGGCATATCTGTATAAGGTACAAGAATATTTTGGAGCGGTCTATTATTATTTCTAATATGAATGTTTGACGAAATACTAATTCAAAATCCGGTAGTTTGTAGCCAAATTTTTTATTGGAAACGAGCAAAAAAAGGGAGCAAGCGCCCCCCTTTATAAAAATATTGTGTTCCTGCCTTAAGTCATTTATAAGTTTAAGACACCTTTAGACCAATCGGTATTAGCTCACAACGTGGTCGAAGCGGTAAGTTGGATTTGGTCGGCCAGGGCTTAGGCAGCGAAGTGCAACAACTTTTTTGCTGATTGTTGTTCCTTCCACCTCGTCAAGTGTTTTGCGAACGATATCCTCCAATGTTTCCGGACTCATTTCAACACGGGCATTCACGGTCAGACGTGCTGCATTGCCTGTTCCTGCCGATTCGCGGAAAGTGAGCGTTTTATTCAACCCTGTAAGGTTTGAAACAATGTATTTTTCGCCCGATTCAATCAAGATCTTCACATGTCCGACAGAAGCATTCATTAAATCGAATTGGCTGCTCAGGCTTTGCATCAATTTGCGGGCAAACGCATCCCAATCGATTGATTCGCCAGTCAGTTCGATGGTGCTGTTGAGCCAGCCAAGCACGGCTTCGCCTTCGGCATATACATCGTAATCCACTTCAATCAGTCGTTTACCGGCATCGGTGCTGTTCTGCACTTTGTTGAGCCATTCATCCATTCCTTCTCCTGAAACCGAGCTTACTGTCATTACTTCCGAATCTGGAAAATGCAGTTTGACTTTTTCTTTCAGAAGAACGAGTTCTTCTGCGGAAATCAGGTCTGCTTTACTGATCAGGAGAATGTCGCTTTCTTCGAGCTGTTTGCGAAAGATATAGGCAGCGCTCGGGTGTAGCCCTGCATTTCCGCCGTTCAGTATGTCGGTCAGTCGCATTGGATCTGCCAGAACTGTAAGCGGACTGACCAGCAATTCGCCGCGCAGGTTTTCTTTGAGTGGCTGAACAATAGTGGCCGATAAATCGGTACAACTGCCAACAGGTTCGGCAATAATTACATCGGCATCGGCCTCTTTTTTTAGTTTTTTCGTGGCTTCAATCAGTCCGGGAAAATTACAGCAGAAACAACTGCCGTTTACCTCGGCCACCTTCACTTCATCGCGCGATAAAATTGCTGTATCAACCAATTCGGGAGCCTGATCGTTGGTGATCAGTCCTACGCGTTGCCCGCCATTCATAATCCGTTGGGCAGCCTCCCATAATAAAGTAGTTTTTCCTGCTCCTAGAAATCCTCCTACCAGTATCAATCTTGTTGTTTTCATCTGAATTCTGTTTAAAATTTAAATATTTGTATGGGGTAAAGGCAGAAGTGGAAAAGATTCCGGATTCACTTTCTACTTTCTACTTTAACCTTTAACCTTTAACCTTTCCACTTTAACCTTTAACCTTTCCCTCACAATTGCAATCGCACTTTTCCGGTGTACCTTTCATAGCTGGTTCGATGATCTTTACGAAAAACAGCGCGGCAATTATTCCGCCAATTACCGGAGCAAGGATATAAACGAGGAAGAAACCTCCTGTCGTATCGGGAAACGCAGCTTCGCCCCAGCCAAAGATCCAGGCGACCATGCGGGGACCAAAATCACGAGCCGGATTTAATCCCGCCTGTGTCAACGGCGCAATTAGGCAAATAATGGAACTTACAGTCAGTCCAATGAATAATGGTGCCATTGCATCATGCGGGCGACCAATGTTACACCCTTCCGTAAGGGCAAAAATCATGAGCAGCAAAATAAAAGTTCCGAATGCTTCAGCTCCCATGGCAAGCGGCATCGAAACAACTGCCGCACTGCCTGTAACGGAATAGTATTCGCCAAACATTTTGGCCGTTTGTATTGATTCTGGCGAACCCCTTACAATTGTATGGGCTGCTTCATAAGCCGAGATCGAAGGGCCAAATAACAGGTAGATGGCAAGTCCTGCCAGGAATGCCCCGATGAATTGTGCTGCCAGGTAAACCGGTATTTTTCGGGCCTTCATCCTTCCTGCTATGACCATTGCAAGTGTTACTGCAGGATTCAGGTGTGCACACGACAAATGGCGCGTCAGGTAAATGGCCAACGTTACCCCTATTCCCCACGCCAAAGCGATCTGCATAATCCCCTGGTAAGCGCCGAACAACACGGAGACTGCTACCGACCCGCATCCGAACAACACCAGTATAAAAGTGCCCAGTGATTCGCCTATAAATTCTTTCGATAATCGCATTTACATTTCTATATGTTGGTCTTAATCAATTCTTTTCAAATATTTCTTCCAATATATCAGCCGAAGTTTGAATGGCGTTGACGCAAACAGTTCCAAATAAGTTGTTTTCAATTGCATGATTGATACCTTCAGATGTTCTGATGTCAACATTCAGTAATTTATTGCAACTGGTGGCGCCACATTTACCTTCGAAAGAAGCCAGGAACTCGTTGGTGAGTTTATACATTTGTTCTTTCGCCAATTCTTCCTGAGGATTTGCATGACCATATTTTAAACCTATAGCCATCATAGCGCCAGATACTGCACCGCAAACTTCGCCCCTGAAAGCGAGTCCAGCCTCAAAACCAGCTGCGAGCCTGGCTGCATCTTCAGGATTTTTGAAATATTCTTTTCCGAAAGGATATAAAACGGATTGTGCGCAACTGTTCCCATTTTTAAACAGCAGCAACGATTCTTCTGATTTATTCATTTTATAAGGATTTTAATTTTGTTGATAATCAATTGTTTTCAGAAAAATAACCGCCTTCGGCCAGCATTTGCCAGGCCATAGTGGGAGTAAATCCACGTCCGTCTTTGGTGTCGGAACTGGTGTCGCGCGGGTTTGCACCCACCTCGGCATATAACTGGTTGACCCCGGCAAGCAAACTCATTTGAGTTGGTTCGTGTACATTCATCGACCGTGATGGTTTGATAACCAGGTTGGTCACGGCAACAATTTTGGTCAGTTCCATCGCATTGATTTGACCATTACTGAATAACGGAGTACCAGGAACAGGAATTCTTCGCATCACCGCCATTGCATCAATCGGGAATTGTTTGGCGAAATAAATCATGTCAAGTATTTCGTCATAAGTATGTTCCGGCCCGACCGGTTCAATGCAGTAATATAGCTCAAGGCCAGCATTTACAATGTTTTCGATGGTTTGTTCGCGAATTTCAGGATTAATCAGGGTATCTATCCCTTCCCTGAAACGCTTGATGTGATAAGCGCCCGTAATTCCTATTTCTTTAAATTCTTTTGCAGTTTCGAGGTCAAAATCCCCAACGTTTGCTACAAATCGAACATGGTTGGGCAAGTGTTTTCTGACTTCTGTTGAGATTTCTATAAATTTTTTGATAGGGTAGTCGGCAGTAGCCATCAGGAAAAAGTCGTTCATCCCTTCTTCCAGCAATTGGTGCACTTCAGGAACAATGGTATCAATCCCTTTTTGCCATCTTTCTTCGACTGAATAATGCGAAGAACCCAACGAACAGAATCCGCAATTCTTTGAACATGGTTCCGCGTTCATTCCTATTTGCGCGAAAACCAATCCTTTACTTCCGAATTGTTTCCGGCTTTGCTCGTTCGAGCGGCTGATAAGTTTGTAAAATTCGTCGGATTTGGTATCTGTTTTAAGTAAAGCGAGTGCTTCTTCTCTTTCCATGAATGATCGTTTAAATGGTTTTAAAAATTTTGAATTGTTGCAATTTGAAAAGGCGGTTAATGACAGCAAAAGTCTTGGGGCAGTTGGACCTCCTCAAGAAATGCATTCAAGATATTATTCATTTCATCCATCTTCGATGGATCGAGGCAGTAAACTATCTTCCCCTCTTTCTCGTGCCCCTCAATCAATCCAGCATGTTTCAGTTCGCACATGTGCTGGTTAACTGTAGTCCTGGAAATTGGAAACATATCAGAAATATCGCCGGATAAACAAGTTCTTGTCTGAGCTAAATACTGCAGAATTTGCAATCGTGCCGGATGGGCCAGGGTTTTGAATAAATTTGCTCTCTTTTGGAGCTCTTCTTCGAAAAGGTCAGTTTTTGCAATTACCATCTCTTTTATTTTAATTTTGGCGTAAACATACATCAAAAATTCTTTTGACGT
>JAAFHB010000126.1 GCA_010906965.1 Mariniphaga sp.
TGTCTTCGATAGAATAAAATTCTGTAATAAGTTCCGGCTCTTTAACTTGGCGAGTTTCATAAGCAGCAGAACTTTCAAGCATCTCTTCAATATTTTTAAGGCTTACTAAGGTCAATCGACTTGAAAACTGGGATGCTTTCAACTTACCACTATAGACCATGTTATAAATAGACTGCTTGCTTAAACCTAATAAAAGAGCAACTTCTGCAATTTTGAAATAATCTCTCTCTTTAAGTTGCTTTAATGGTTTCTGGTATTCCTGAATAAAAATTTGTTCTTTGACATTCTTGATTTTTTCTCCTCTTTTAATTGATTTGTATGCTTGTGAATTACACTTGTGAGAACAATATTTTGTCGTGGTTTTTTTTGCAATAAAACGTTTGCTGCACCATTCACAAATTTTCTCTATTTCGAATTGATTGCTCATTTATTTCGCCAATTTATAGTCCACCATATTACACCATAGTCCACCATAGTCCAAATTGTGTACAACCTTAGAATTAAATTTAAGCAAATATACAAATTTTTAATTTGCGGTACAAATGAGGTACAAATTTGATCAAAACAAGAAGTATATTGAATTATTAGCTATAAACTAACAATTCAAAACTACTTGAATATTAATAATTTAATGATTGATAGTGTGATTTGTTGATTGATAATAATCATAATTATTTGCCGATGCAGAAATGCTTAAAGATATGCCCAAGTATTTCATCTGTAGATACTTCACCGGTTATTTCACCAAGGTAATGCAAACATTCGCGGATATCCTGAGCCAGGAAATCACCGGAAATACCGGTCTTTAAACCTTCGATTACCTTTTCGATTGCGCTGAATGCCAGCGAAAGCGCTTCGTAATGCCTGACATTCGATACGATGACCTCTTCCGGTCCGATTGAATCGAAATCGACCGCCTGCTTCATTGATTGAATAAGCTCCTCAAGATTGGCGCGGCTTTTGGCAGCAATAAAAACCAAGGCCTCATTTGGAAGTAAGGGAAATTCAGAAAGCTTGCTTTTAGATTTATCAGCTGCAATATCTACCTTATTCGCGATAATAATCAGCTGCTGATCTCCTATTTTCCTGCGGATTTTCACGATCCGGTCGAGGATCGGCTGAAGAGACTGGCTAATATCGGTTACGAGCAGAACGATTTCAGCTTTATCCAACTGGTTATAACTTCGTTCGATGCCCATCGATTCAATCACGTCGGTTGTCTCGCGAATTCCGGCAGTATCTGAAAAACGGAACAACGTCCCGCTGATATTGACAACATCTTCAATGACATCGCGGGTTGTGCCATGAATATCTGAAACGATGGCTTTATCCTCGTTGAGAAGCGCATTCAGCAGTGTCGATTTACCCACATTTGTTTCACCAATAATTGCAACGGGAATTCCGTTTTTGATCACATTGCCCAGCCGGAATGATTCTGTCAGCTTTTTCAGCAATGATGCAATGCGCGTGGATAATTCAATTAAGGCATGCCGGTCGGCAAATTCGACATCTTCTTCGCTGAAATCGAGTTCAAGTTCAACCAATGCTGCGAACCGGAGCAGTTCGGCCCGAAGCTGATGAATCTCGCGAGAGAATCCTCCGCGCATCTGTGAGATGGCCAGTTTATGCGCCGCAGCATTTCCGGATGCGATCAGATCGGCGACTGCTTCTGCCTGTGATAAATCCATTTTGCCATTCAGGAATGCTCTTTGCGTAAATTCACCTGGCCTGGCCATTCGGGCACCGTTTGAGATTAAGAGCTGCAAAATCATTTGCTGAACATAGACCGATCCGTGGCAGGAAATCTCAACAATTTCTTCACCGGTGAAAGAGTGCGGCGCTTTAAAAAGACTTACAACAACTTCGTCAATCAACACATCACCCGATTTAATGTCCCCAAAATGAAGCGTATTTGCCTTTTGGTCAGCAAGCCGTTTACCATTTACGGGAGACTGATAAATCTTATCGGCAATCGAAATAGCTTCCTTCCCCGAAAGGCGGATGACCGCAATCCCTCCGATTCCGGGCGGTGTTGAAATGGCACATATCGTTGATTGATCTAACATTCAGTTTATTTTTGCGAACTTTGTGCAAAGATAGATATATTGATTAATTTTAGTCATTGGCAGTTACATTTGACGCAAGGCTTTATTTTATAAATTAAATATATTGGCTTATGAATTACAGTAAATACATTTTTCCAACTGACAGAAGCGGGAAATTAAAAGATTTCAAAACGGATGACACGGGGTCATTTAACAACCCAAAGGATGCTGAAGAGAAATTAGAAGATGGTGTTAAGGAACTTTCGCGAATCCAGGATATGCTTTATGCCCAGGATAAATTTTCGTTGCTGATCATTTTTCAGGCGATGGATGCTGCCGGAAAAGACAGTACGATTAAGCATGTGATGTCAGGCATCAATCCACAGGGATGTATTGTTACCAGTTTTAAAGCTCCCTCTGTTGAAGAACTTGATCATGCTTACCTGTGGCGTTGCATGAAAGCAACCCCAGCCAAAGGTAATATCGGGATATTCAACCGCTCTTATTATGAAGAGGTTCTGGTGACCAGGGTACATCCTGAAATTCTGGCAGGACAAAGACTTCCTGTCGATTACAGCGAAATTACGCCCGATCAGTCGTTGTGGCTGCAACGTTATAACGATATTAATAATTTCGAGAAATACCTGGTTAATAACGGAACGATTGTCTTAAAGTTCTTTTTGAATGTTTCAAAAGAGGAACAAAAGAAGCGATTTCTGAAAAGAATTGAAGATCAAGGCAAAAACTGGAAGTTTTCTGATCGCGATGTGGTGGAGCGTAAATTCTGGAAAGATTATCAAGTTGCTTATGAACAAACTTTTCAGCACACATCTACGGCATTGGCTCCCTGGTACGTTATCCCTGCAGATCACAAATGGTTTATGCAAATTGCTGTATGCGAGATTATTATTGAAAATTTAAAATCTCATGGGATCGAATATCCAAAACTATCTGCAAAACAACTCGAAAATCTTGAAAAGGGAAAACAGCTGCTAATGAATGAGGAGTAATCGAAATGGTATAAAAAGAAGCAAGGGGTTGGATAACCCCTTGCCCTACCTAACCTAAACCTAACCTAAATAACCTTTCAGAGTGTGAAAGGATGCATTAAATATCTTTGAGCGTTTTAATAGTTATTTTGTTGATACAATATTAAGAAATTTATACAAAAAAATAATGATTAAATATGATCAAAATGTAATGGAATATTTACTTTGTGAAACAAGGCGATCTGTTTAATGTTTATTCAACTTTATTTCGGAAATAGTTCCTGACATTAAATGTAGTCTCCTGATTATTAATACTTAACTTATTCTTCATCTTCATCTTCTTTCATATTATGAAAGACATTTGTCACATCCTCGTCGTCTTCCAATTTTTCGAGCAATTTTTCAACTTCAGCTATTTGTTCCTCATTTAACTCCTTAATTTCTGAGGGAATTCTTTCGAAATCAGCGGTAACAATTTCGAAACCATTATCTTCAATAAATTTTTGAATAGGACCGAAAGCTTCGAAATCGCCATAAATGAGGATATTCTCATCTTCGCCAAAAATTTCCTGAATGCCAAAATCGATCATCTCGAGTTCAAGTTCTTCAATATCAACTCCTTCTTTGCTCTTTATTTTGAAAAGACATTTGTGCTCGAACAGGTAATCGACACAACCGGATGTTCCAAGTGAACCACCGCATCTGTTAAAATAACTGCGAACATTCGCTACCGTCCGCGTCGGATTATCTGTTGCAGTTTCAACAAGAACAGCAATACCGTATGGTCCATATCCTTCGTATACCACTTCTTTGTAATCCGTTTGGTCTTTTGATGTAGCCTTCTTAATTGCCCGCTCAATATTCTCTTTAGGCATACTGGCATTCTTGGCATTCTGCATCAAAACACGTAGTCGCGAGTTATTGGCTGGGTCTGGTCCGGCGGATTTTATTGAGATGGCAATCTCTTTTCCAATTTTCGTGAATGTTCGGGCCATCGATCCCCACCTTTTCATCTTCCTGGCTTTTCTGTATTCGTATGCGCGTCCCATAATATGTGTTAAATAATTTTTTAATTTCAGAATGCAAATTTAAACTGAATTTCCAAAAAAACAGAAAATGACAGAAATAATCCCTTGTAATTATTTTGCAGTCAGTTGATCTGTATTATACCTGATTACATCTGCAATTGTCCGCGTTTGATGCAGTCCGGGGAAATTCAGCAATAGTTTATATTCGCTGTTTTTTAAAATCTCTTTCACCGAACCTCCAACCGGATTGTGGGCGTTATCCAAAATCAAAACAGCTTTCGTCCGGGCCATCTCCAAAATTTGTTTTGGTTCCGGAGGAGCCGGACCAAATATCATCGTGGGATTGATTCCCATTTCTTTGGCGAACGATTCCTGAAAAAAATGAACTAAAACAGGTTGCTGGTCAAGTCCTTTTTTGTGAACATCGTCCTGCCCTTTTAAAAGCAACTGTTTTATTTCTTCAAGATTTTTTTTGGCAATTTTTTCAGTTCCCAAACGCCTGGCAATAAGCATTACAGATGTTTCAATTTCGGTAAAGTTATAGCTGGTTGAGATTTTCACCATTTTTTCTTCGGGGATTTTCAGGCCTGCCTTTATTTGGTCAACCATCACTTCATAACCGGCATAAACAATCATATTCGATTTTGTCAATCGGCCAATGTCTCCCGGGCGCAATTCATATTCACTTGGATGCACCATTTCGTAAGGGGCGAGTACAGTTACATTCGAAGCTCCGGCAGCAAATGCGTAAGCCGCTGTCCAGCTTGTGGTTGCTATAACTGCATTTGATTCAGCTGGTTTGCTGTTACATGATATGAAACTGCAAAAAATAAGCAGGAAAAATAAACTGGTTCTCATTTGTTTCGAATAAGATAGATAATAATAAACGCTATCGAAGCCAGCGCCGCAATTGACGAACTGGCCGGAATATCGATCGCGATTGACAACAGGAATCCGCCGATGGCAAAAATTCCGCCATAAATCGCTGATCCAATAATCATTCCTCTTAAACTTCGGGCCCTGAATGATGCAATAATAGGTGGTAATAGCAACAAGGCATCGAGCAACAATGCCCCGATTAATTTCATCGCAAGAGCTACTGTAATTGCAACAAGAAATATAACAGCATAATAGAGGTGATTTTCGTTGACTCCTGAAGTAAAAGCAATCTCTCGGTCGAAGAAGAGCGCTCTTAGCTGACTTCGAAAATAGTATTGAAAACCAGCCAATGCTGCAGCAAATGCTCCGATTCCGGTTACTTCTGTCCAGCTTAGTGTAAACAGGTTTCCCCAAAGTAAGGTGAGTGTATCTTTTGCCGGCACATTAAATTTATAGATGAAGATAAAGGCCAGTGAAATAGATATTACCATGAAGAAAGTGCTGATCTGACCAGCATCAATTTTCATCGATCTGGAGGTTTTAGCCATAAATAAAACCAGTAAAAGGTTTACAGCAATGGTTGTCCAGAAAGGATTGATTTGTAGTGCAAGTGCCATTGCACCTCCAAGGATGGCTCCATGCATCAGCATAAAACGCAAGGGGAGGAGGTTGAGCCGAAAAAGATAAACTCCTGTAATTGGAAAAGTTAATCCGGCCAATGCCAGAACGATCAAACCTTTTAAAATTGGCGTGAGCGAAAGTAGTTCTAACACAATTTGCCTCCTTTCAATTCTTTTCGTGCCCAGTTTAATTGTTCGATCCATTGAAGATCGTGCGAAACAAGAATCATTGTAGGCGCTTCATTTTGACTCAATTCGTGAAGCATTAACAATAAATCTTCTTTGCCTTGCTGATCAAGAAATGAGGTAGGTTCATCGAGTAAAAAAACCCGCGCATTTTGGCAAAGACACCTGGCCAGCGAAACCCGTTGTTTTTCACCCCCGGAGAGTGTGTGATAAGGTTGCTTAATTAAATGAAAAGAACCGGTTCGGCGCATGGACACTTCAACACGATATTCGGTCTCACTTTTTGAAACTCGTAATTTTCCTAAACCTATTTGTACCACTTCGCCAGATGAAATCGGAAAATTATTTTTTATATTCTCCTGATGTACATATCCAATAATACTTCGGTTTGCTTTCCACTGATCACTTCCGACGAGATAATCACCAATTTTGATGGTTCCTTCTGCGAACGGCAGTAATCCGAGCATAGCACGCAAAAGTGTTGTTTTGCCGGCGCCATTCGCTCCATGAATAATTAATTGTTCGCCACGTCCAACGTCGAGCTGAAGTCGATCAATCACTAATTTTTCTTCAATCCGGACAGTGATATTCTCCATTTTAACCGATAATCCCTGAACTCTTCCTGCACGTTTACGCAAAAACAGGTAGGCATCCGAAATACTCATTTTGTCGGTTATCAAATCCTCTGTCCGACATTGAATATGATCCACAAGATGATCATAGGTGAATTCTATATTATTTGCCTTGAAAACAGGAATTGCTCTTTCACTTAACAGCTCAATATGACATTTTTTAATTCCAAGGAATACGATCAGGCAGGCGGCAGCCTTTCCGGCGATCTTATCACTCAAAAACAAATCGTTGGCAATAGTACCGCTTTGGTTCAAATAGTCCTCCAATTCGAACAAGGGATAGAGCCAATGCTGATCACTGGTAAATACCGTTTGGGTGTTAAGTTTTACAATTAATGAGTGTTCCAAGGTTTCGTCTTTATTTGGGCTACAAATTAACGCTTTTCGTGCAACGCACAAAATATTTTTTTATTATTGAATATTTGCACTAACTTCGTTCACAGTAATGATTATTCTTAATAGGGTATTGTTTATTCATTTATAGCTGAGATCATGATGAAATTTTTTGTGCCGAACTCAAGAAACTCCTTATTTCGTGGTATTCTAACCATTGCATTAGGGTGCATTTTACTTTTTGTTCCGGGTTTAACCATGCAAACCGTGATAATTATCATCGGCACGATGCTTTTGCTTAGCGGTTTGGTTACATTAATTTTGTCGAATCGGAAGAAGGCCAGATCAGTGAATGGGTTTTGGTCTGCACAGGGAATAATGACTATTTTATTCGGAATCGTATTTATCGCATCGCCTTCGGTAATGGTTAAGGTCTTTGTTGTCTTTTTGGGAATAATCTTATTAATTCTGGGGTTTTTCCAATTATTGAGTTCTTTGGGAACACTCATACGGTCAGCATGGGGATGGATTTATTTTCTGATCGCGCTGATGACATTTGGAAGTGGCATATTCTTATTAACCGACCCTTTTAAAAGTGCAGAAGCTATACTTGCATTTTTAGGTGTAATATTGATTCTGAATGGACTTTCCGAACTTTTTATGGCGTGGAAAGTGAGTCACCAGCCGCAAACTTACAAGGGAACTCCTGTTGAGGATGTCACTTACGAAGAGGTATAATCCTCTTCGTATCAGAGTTTTTTATAATATACGGCTTTATTGTCATCAATATCGTAGAAATCCTTGAAAATGGCAACTTGCTCATAATTAGATTTTTCGTAGAACGCGATCGTTGGGGAATATTGCTCTTTATTTGATGTCTCGATGTAAATTCCCCTGCCTGCATGTAACCGAATGTCCGCTTCGATTTTCTCGAGCAGTATACCACCAAGTCCTTTACCTCTGTAATTATTATCAACAGCCAACCAGTAAAGGTCGTAGTTTTTAATGGTGCAGGGAATTTCGCCATAACATCCGTAAGCTACTGTTCTTCCTTCGATTTCAAGGAAATAAAACTGGTAACCACAACCAACGCCGTTTTTTAACCGATCTTCCACAAGCTCAATCGCGACATCTATTTCGTGAGGTTTGAAGAAACCAGTTGATTTTAATATCTGAGTAACACTCATGGTATCGCTGGGCACTACTGTCTTTCTAAAACCTTTTGTCTTAAATTCCTGTTTCATTTCGAATTGTATCATCAATGATTCGTTTAATTATGTTGGTACTGGTCAATTTCATCTCATTACATGCTGCAACAAACCCACCTTCGGGAGCAATGCAAGGATTGGCATTTATTTCAATTACTTTCGGTCTATTGTCTGTTCCGACTCTAAAATCGACACGCGCATAACCACTTAGACCAAATATCTGCCAACACTTACCTGCGATTTCCTTCAGCTCTGCAATTAAGTTTGTATCAACATCCTCGAATCTGAAACTTCTTGTCGTGTTTTGATATTCCATTGAAGTTTCATCCCACTTAGCCTTATACCCCAGAATGCGAGGTTTTGTTTCATAATAATCACTTGAAAAGCACATTTCTGCAGGAGGCAATACTTTAAATTCATTTTTCCCGCCAATAACCGAGATATTGAACTCCCTGCCATGGATATATTCCTCTGCAAAATATCCTTTCGGGATCTCCTTAATCTCGTTACCGCGAATGACCAATGCATCATCAATTCCTACTGATCCATCTTCCGAAATAGGTTTTATAATGTAATACTTTTCCGGAACTACTTCTGCTAAATACTTTGCCCAGAATGGTGTATCAATTTTATTAAAGCTAAGAATTGTTTTGCAGACAATCTTGTCCGTCGTCGTAAAAATGGCAGCTGCATCCGATCCTGTGAATGGTACTTTGAACAACTCGAGCATTGCAGGAGCTGTAAAACTTAAACGTCCCGATTCGTTAATTGTTTCAACCAAGTTAAAAACAACAGAAGCACCACTATTTTTAATAAGCTTAATTAAGTCATTGGTATTTAAATTGAAAACTGCTCTCTCATAACTATATCCCAATTCTTCGAGAGCGGTTTCGATAAATATTGCCTGATTTAAAACATCCAGTTCATCTTCTTTTGAAGAATTGGTAACCGGGTTGTGTAGTATTATGGCGTGTTTCATCTTTTGTCTAAGCAGGAGCGTTTTACAGCGGAATTCATGATCTCCGAAATGAGTTGGCGGTAAGTAATTCCGATTAATCGTGCAAGAATTGGAAGATCAGAATAGGTAGGATTAAGGCCGGCCAAGGGATTTACCTCAATAAAATTAGGTTTTCCATTTGCGTCTAACCTGAAATCGACACGACCTGCATCTTTTCCTTTGATCAATTTCCATACTGTCACTGCCATTTCAGCACATTTCAGGGCAACGGGATCAACAGCAATTTTATAGCTGGCATATTTTTCCCAGTCTTTCTTGACTGAATATGAATAAATAGGGTGGGGGGCTTGTTCATTCAACACAATCTCCAAAGTCCCTAAAGCTTTTGTATCGTCACCACTCCCTGTAATTCCAACAGTAAACTCTCTTCCCGGAAGAAATGATTCAACCAATACAGGTTGGTGAAATGTCTTCAGCAGGTAATCCACCGATTCTTCGAGTTGTTTCTGATTGCTGACCAGCGAAAAACCATCAATTCCTTTGCTTGTTCCTTCGGCGACCGGCTTCACAAAGCGTGGAAATGGTATTTCAATATCTTGTAATTCACTCAACTGAGAGACAACCTTGAAATCGGCCGTTAAAACTCCGGCTTGCTTTATAATAAGCTTCGTCAGACCTTTATCGAGCGTAAGATTCAGAATATCTGGTTCGCTGAAAACATACGGTATTCGATATGCATCAAGAAGGCAAGGAACCTGGGCTTCGCGTGCAATTCCAAACATTCCTTCGCAAATATTGAAAACCAGGTCACAACGATTTCCAGCATTTAAAAAATTAACGAGACTGAAAATATTCCCGATACGGATTACTTCAAAACCCAAGGAAGTTATTGCCTGATCCAGTGCATCAATTGTTTCCGGTGAGTCGAATTCTGCAACTTGCTCATTCGTATAACCCAGGCGCAAATAATCCTCCTTTAGGTCATAAGTTAAACCAACTTTAATCATTTCACAAATTTAGAATTAATTCTCTTCAGGATAGATGTATTCTTTACCCAGATAGTTGATAAGTGTAATTCCATCTTTGTCAATGCTTTTAATCGATTCTGGTAAAAGTGGGATTTTCCCGCCGCCACCTGGAGCATCGATTACGAAATACGGAACGGCATATCCTGAAGTGAATCCCCGAAGCCCCTGGATAATTTCAATACCTTTTTTTACTTTAGTTCGAAAATGGGCAGAACCGGGTATGGGATCGCATTGATATATGTAATAAGGACGAACGCGTACTTTCAGAAGTCCCTGATTTAGTTTTTTAAAGGTTTCGACCTGATCATTAACTCCTTTTAAAAGCACACACTGACTTCCGAGGGGTATTCCTCCGTCTGCCAGGCGGTTACAAGCCTCTCTGGTTTCGATACTGAGCTCGTCGGGATGCGAGAAATGAAGACTCATCATCACAGGATGGTATTTTCTGACTATTTTGATCAGATTTTTCGTTACCCTCATCGGCAATACCACTGGTATTTTGGTCCCAATCCTGATTATTTCAACGTGTGGTATGGCTCTCAAATGCGACAAAAGATACTCAAGCCGGTTGTCCGAAAGTGTCAACGGATCTCCACCCGAAATAAGAACATCTCTGATTTGCTTGTTGGCGGCAATGTATTCTATAGCGGTGTCCCAACTCTTTGTTGAAACGTGCGTTTTATTCTTCTTTGCTACCATATGACTTCGCGTACAATAGCGGCAATATGCAGCACAAACACCTGTTACCGTAAATAATACGCGATCAGGGTAGCGGTGCACGATGTGCGGAACTGGTGTGTCATTGGCTTCATTAAGCGGATCATTCTTCTCTCCGTTTCCAATTGTTAACTCCTCTTTAGCAGGAATCATGGTTCTGAAAAGCGGATGGTTCGGTGCAAAACGGCTTAAAAGCGATGCAAAATAGGGAGTTATACGAAAAGGTAAATGGTTATCGGGTAGAGAACTAATCACGTTTTCGTACGATTCTCCAAATATCTCCTTTAATCTTTCAGCTGTGTGAATACTGTTTTTTATTTGCCAGGTCCAACTGTTCCAATCGCTTAGCGAGGTTTTCGGAAAATTCTTCCTGATAAATTGAGGAACTGAATCGTCGCAAGGGAAGTTTGCTGATGGGCGAAGGCTCCTGTTGAAAATTGAAAAAATACTCCCGGATACGATGGGAACCGGGGAATCTGGTACCGAAGTTTCTTCCGAAACTAAAGGTGTTATCATTGTCATTTCTGATTTCATGGACAATTAATGCTTTTCTCTGTTTTAAATTTAAGAAAAAAAGTCTGCATTTCTCAGTATATCAATATTATATGCTAAAGTTGCAAACTGTAAAACTTTGCAAATGTATATCAAATTTAATTAGTTTTTTTGCTTTTTTATCAGGTTCAAATTTGAACAGAAATAAATTCAATTTCTGTTCATATTATGATAGATTAAAAACAGGATGTCCCGGATCTAAATATTGATTAAGTATTTGATATAATACAATATAGATAAATTTTTTCGTTTTTTTATTTTGTGTCTGCTGTTAATATTGCTGTTAATAAATTTTTTAGAAAATTAGTGTTTTTTGTGTTGGCAGATTTCATGCCGTATGATGAGATTTTTTCAGAGTAAAAATCTCATCAAACCATTATTTTCAACTATTGTTGATTTCGTAATTTAGTTTAAAATAATTGTATTTTAGCAGACTGAATTTAAAAGATAAAATCAAGATATGGAAACAATAGACTGGAAAAATCTGGGATTTGGCTATAGCAAAGCGGATTTCAACATTCGTTGCTGGTACCGCAATGGACAATGGGGAGAGTTAGAAGTGTCTGATTCCGAAAATGTCACATTGCATATCGCTGCAACAACTTTTCATTATGGACAGGAAGCTTTCGAAGGTTTGAAAGCATTCAGAGGAAAGGATGGAAAGATCCGAGTTTTTAGGATGGATGAGAATGCAAAACGAATGCAGCGTTCAGCGCAGGGAATCATGATGGCAGAAGTTTCAACTGCTTTATTTACCGAAGCTGTCCGGAAGGCAGTGAAATTAAATGAGGCGTATGTTCCTCCGTTTGAATCTGGTGCTGCTTTATACATTCGTCCTTTATTGATTGGTACCGGACCTCAGATCGGTGTAAAACCCGCCGATGAATATTTGTTTATGGTGATGGTAATGCCTGTTGGACCCTATTTCAAAGAAGGCTTTAAACCAACAGATTTGGTTATTTACCGCGAATACGACCGTGCTGCGCCGCTTGGAACAGGGAAAATTAAAGTGGGCGGCAATTATGCAGCAAGCCTTGTGGCAGGTCAACGGGCACATCAAAATGGATTTTCCTCGGTTTTGTACCTTGATGCAAAGGAAAAGAAATACATCGATGAGTGCGGGCCTGCTAATTTTTTCGGTATTAAGGGGAATTCCTATATTACACCAAAATCCGATTCTATTTTGCCTTCAATCACAAATATGAGTTTAAGGCAATTGGCGAAGGATATGGGCATGAAGGTTGAAGAACGTCAGATTGATGTGGAAGAACTTGCTGGATTCGATGAGGTTGGAGCCTGCGGTACCGCTGCTGTTATTTCGCCGATTAAACGGGTTTATGACGCCGATAAAGATGTCGAATACCTTTATGGAACTGAGCCAGGAAAAGTTTGCGTGAAGCTTTATGAAAAGCTTCGCGGTATTCAATATGGAATTGAACCTGATCCTTATAATTGGACAGCAATTATCGGATAATTTCCAGATACTAATACAACAGAAAAGCCACCTCATCGGGTGGCTTTTCTGTTGTATCATTATTAACCGCACGAAGGATTTTTAATCGCTTCACAGGTTTGACTTCATTTATTTAGAGCAGTTTCCGGCTTTAATCTGTGTCCAGGTGGGTGTATAAGCATTAAATCCGATATAGGCAATTCCTTTCAATGAATCAGGTTTAAGTGCGCAATAACTGCTTAGTTTTGGATTGTAATAGATATCGATATCTCCTAAAATTGTTTTAAGCGGTTCGATTCCGTTTAGCGTTGTAAGTTGCTCGTTGTTTAAAATCTGAACCTTTCCTTTTACAAGTTTCAAAACATCAATACCGCTTAGATTTAGAAGGTTCCGATTATCATCGAGAATAAAATTCCCGTTGACAATACCAAGCTTTGTTAATCCGGTTAACGAAGTCAAAGCATTACATTCAACGATTCGAAGATCTTTTTTAATACCTTTCAACGCAGTGGCACCGGTAAACGAATTAAATGCAGTGAGTTGACTTACCCCGGCAGTTCCTCCGATGGTATCGACCTTTGCAAGTCCTTGCAGATTTTTAAAATTCAGGCAGTTAACTAAAAGCAGGTCTTTTTTAATGTAGGGTAAATTATTCAGTCCTTCCAGGTTGGCCAGGCTGTTGCATCCTGATATTGAAATGGTAGATATTGTATCGTCCAGCGCACTCAAGGCTGTTAATCCCGAAAGTGCAGGCAGACCGGAGAGCATTAAGTTTCCATTAATACTTTTGAGCTTATTCAAACCGTCGAGGCTCGAAAGTAATGCGTTGTTGTAAAGAACAACATTCACACCAATCGATTCAACATTCGATAAACCATCCAATGAGGTTAGCACAGGATTTTCGCCGATCGAAATACCGCCGGTTATTGACGTTAAACTACCTAAACCAGCAAATGACAGAAACTTACTATTATTCTTTACCCCAATATTTGTAATGGTCTTAACCAATCCTAATCCGTTTAAATTTAGAATTTTAGGGTTGTTTTCGACGATCAGTGAAGTTGATAAAGTATCGAGTTTCGACAAACCTGACAGAGAGGTGAGTCCGGGACAGGCAGAAATTTGAAGATCTCCCGTGATTTTTGTCACATTCGACAAGAAGCTAAGATCCGTATTCCTGATTTTGTAGAGTTTAACAGATCCGGTAACTGACCGTAGGTTTACCAAATACTTTTTAAAGTCGATATCATCTGCAGTATACAACTCAAGAGAACCGGTTATTCGGGTGTAATTATTTTTCAGAAAATAGGCCAGCACAGTATCAGTAGCCTGCGAATAAACCGCAACTGTTCCGACAAACTCTCCCGGAGCCGGTGGTACAACAGGGACTTCAGGAGTGGTCTCAGATTTCTTACACGAAGTGTAAAACATCCCCGATAGGAGCATTAAAACAATAAAAATCAGTCTTATCTTTCTCATCAATAACATGTTATTTTTTGAATTTATCAATTCAAAATTGTGAATTTAATTCTTTTTCGAGTACAATTGAATCGATAATTTTTAACGACACAAAGGAAATAATTTTATACCATTATAAGACGATAAAACTACAAAAACAGTTGTGTCGGGTATATTTCATAATTATTTCGACAACTCCAGCATCCTAAGTATCGGAATCTTCGCTTTTTCAATGATACCTGGCTCAAGAATAATCTCTGGCCTTTCGTATTTTAGGGCAAGGTATAATTTCTGCATTGTATTCAATTTCATATAACTACAATCGTTACAGCCGCAGGTGGAGTCGATGGATGGAGCCGGGATGAATATTTTTTCCGGACATGTTTTTTGCATCTGGTGAAGTATTCCGCTTTCGGTTGCCACGATAAATTCATTGGCATTACTTGCTGAAACATAACTAAGCAGGGCTGTTGTTGAACCAATGAAATCAGCCACAAGCAATACCTGTTTTTCACATTCAGGATGAGCAATAAACACTGCCTTAGGATGTTGATCCATCAGCGCAACAATTTTCTCCAACGAATATTTCTCGTGTACCATGCAGGCGCCATTCCAGAGAACCATGTCGCGTCCGGTTATCGAATTAATATAATTTCCCAAATTTTTATCAGGGGCGAATATTAAAGGTTGATCCTTTGGAAACGACTCAACGATTTTCATTGCATTCGATGAGGTAACGATCACATCCGAAAGCGCCTTAATTTCGGCAGAACAATTGATATATGAAATAACCTTGTGATCAGGATGTTGGTTTTTAAATGCCTCAAATGCTGCGGCAGGGGCAGATTCAGCAAGCGAACAACCAGCATTCAGATCGGGGACAATCACTTTTTTCGAGGGATTAAGAATTTTTGCGGTTTCGCCCATAAAATGAACGCCTACAAAAAGAATGATGTCGGCATCGGTTTTTTGAGCCTGTTGCGCCAGTGCCAATGAATCTCCCAGAAAATCGGAAATATCCTGAAGTTCAGGTGTAATATAATAGTGTCCAAGAATTACCGCGTTTTTGGCTTTCTTAAGTAGTCCGATCTCTTTGCGGAGATCGATACTATTCGAAACTGGTTCGTTGATGAAACCGTGCCTAACTATTAATTGATCGTATTTGCTTTTTAACATTGAAATATTGTTGTAACAATCGTCGCAAAAATAGTCATTCAATCCAAATCTTCGACAATTAGCACACAGTTTTTAGTAATTAATTGATTTACAGTTGTTTGTGTTCTGTATTTTGTAATTATCACAACCACAGAAAGTTATTGAACTTTGGCATGGATATGTTAATTATTTTAAAAGATTGTTAATAAAATTGCCTGATAAGTTGATAAATAGATTGCGCTGACTGATTTCAATCACCTGTTGATTGATTTTCTATGTCTAATTTTGGACTTTAGATTTAACAATATTGTAACACCATAACTGGGGTTGAATTCCATGCTTATTCTATTTTTGCCAATTATTAAAGCAATTTAAAAATTGTTAAGAAATACAAATATTAATCCAGTATTTTTGAATTTGATCATCAACTTAAAATGAATTATTAATGAAAAACAATTTGAACAAGCTCTTACTGACTATTGTGCTTTTTGCAGGAATGGTCTTAACCACGCTGGGGCAGGTAAC
>JAAFHB010000127.1 GCA_010906965.1 Mariniphaga sp.
GTAGTTGCGTTGACAATGATGGCGATGGGTTTTATAACTGGGGCATTGGTGCAAAACCAAGCGGGTTTATTGGCCCATGTAAAATGGATTTTAACGATTCAGACCCGACAAAAATTTTTCTTGACAATGATTACAATGAACTTCCAACTCCAACGATTACGAGACCGGACTATGGGTCGGACTATGCTTGTCAATCAGGAAGTGAATTTCAACTGAATAATTTACCTGATGGTTTTAGTGTCAGTTGGCAGGTATCACCTTCAGGATATTTTAATTCGCCAATTAGTGGCACTACAACAACAGCAAAAATATACCCATCTACACAATACACAGGTGTTGAATGTTCGATAATCTATACAATTTCTGATGGATGTGGTTCAGCTACCTATTCTAAAAATTTTACAATAAATGGACCTTTATGGTCGAAAGTCTCCATAAATGTTGTCGAATCCTATGCTAATCCACCTGTTTTATTTCGTGAAGTCTGGTTGTTATGCCCAAATTCAAGCTATTACATTTATTTAATTAATAATTCAGGATGCTCAACAAATAACTACCAGTGGAACATCCCTACGGGTTGGACAAAATATGAACAAACTGATAATTACATTAGAATAAACACAAACAGCACCCCGTCAGGAGTCATAAATATTACTGCTACAACTTGTTGTACTGCTAACTACTTGATCAAAACTCAATATTTTGGTCATGGTAGCAATTGTGGCCGATATTTTATGGCTTATCCGAACCCTGCCAGTTCAGAGATTAACATTAAGTTTACTAAGGAAATAGATCTTAAAGAGAAAGACATTTCAATGGAGATTTATGATTTCAATTACAACAGGAGGTTTATTACGAAAGATATTCAGGAAGGAATGAAGATCAAAACTGATGGATTGAGCCGCAACTATTATTACCTCATATTGAAATACAAAGGTAAAATCTATACAGAAAAAATAAGAATTGAAAAATAACCTATACTCACTCAGTTAATTGTGAAAATCATGTGAAAAGTTTTATTTCAGGTTTTGGCTGTAGTCCTGCTTCTGGCTTGCGAAAAAAAAGATAGCGGTATTAATACAGAAAGCTTTATTGATTTCTTTGACAATCGGATATGCAAATTGGTAATCAAGTTTTGATGGCTGAGAATCTTTTCTACATGTTTTACCCTTATGCATTCGTTGCTCTATATGGTATCTATATGATTATCCGCGAACAGATTTTTCATATTGTAGACCATTCCAGGAAATCCTTTCAAGGATTCGTTGTAACCTTAAAGGCTCTTAGGTAGAATAAAATATTATATCTAAATTTGTCTGTTCCAATTTGAAAATGATTTCGCAACGTGAGCAAGGGTTTAAAAAATATAGCAGTTTTCTCTTTATGGTTGGCCGGGCTTGTAATTATGGCTCACCTGATGATCCCTCACGATCACCATTCCGACTGTTCTGGTTTTAGTAAAGAAAATGAGTGTCATGCGGAAAACACCAGAATTCCCGTTAAGGTACCTGTATTCCCTATTCATTGCCACGCTTTAAATGACATGACTTTTGAGAAGGCATCCGTTATTTTTGTCGTTCATGACGATTTTTTAACCTGTGATCTCTTCATAGTTAGTCTCTTTGATTCTGTCGTTTCGGATTCAAATTTGTTTGGTATCAAAATTAAGGATTTCCAAAAACCAATATTAAAAACTGATTATCTCCGGTTATCCCCCTTCCGGGCTCCCCCTTCATTCGTTTAATCCACCACTATTTATTCATCAGGGATTATTGGGCATTATTTTAGTTCAGTATTAATTAATCTAATTGCAGCAGCAAATTGCCTGTTGCCAACAGCCAGTTGCTTAATAGTCTTATCTCTGAATAATTCAATACATTAAATCCAATATTGATATGCACTATCTACAAATTCAATTATGATAGAACGAATTATCTATTTTTCGATTAAAAACAAGTTCATTGTCGGACTGTTTGTGATCGCACTAATCGGTTGGGGAACCTATTCCATCACCAGACTCCCTATCGACGCCATCCCCGATATCACCAATAACCAGGTGCAGATTATAGCTTTGGCACCATCGCTTGCTACCCAGGAGGTCGAAAGCTTTATCACAGCCCCTATCGAAGTTGCGATTGCCAATATTCCTGATATTGTTGAACTCCGGTCGATATCACGTCTTGGGCTGTCGGTGATAACGGTGGTTTTTAAAGACGATGTAGATCTTTACTGGGCCAGGCAGCAGTTGAACGAACGTCTCAAAAGTGCTGAAGATGCGATTCCTTCGGGACTTGCAACAGTAGAACTGGCACCTATTTCATCCGGATTGGGCGAAATATACCAGTATCGTCTTGCCGTCGATAAAGGACTCGAAAAGAAATATACTCCCATGGAATTGCGGACGCTCCAGGATTGGGTGGTCAGGCGCGAAATGCTTGGCACAGCAGGTGTCGCCGACGTAAATAGTTATGGCGGTTTCGTTAAGCAATACGAGATTGCAGTGAATCCGGAAAGACTCCGCGGGATGAACCTCACGCTGAACGATATTTTTCAGGCACTCGAACGTAATAATGAAAATACAGGAAGTGCTTATATCGATAAGAAACCTACTGCCTATTTTATACGCGGGATCGGAAGGGTAAAAACGCTGGAGGATATTGAAAAGATTGTTGTTAAGTCGAATGCTTCGGGTATTCCTGTTCTGATCAGGGATGTCGCGACTGTTCAACTGGGCAGTTCAACACGGTACGGGGCATTTGTTGTCGATACGACCGAAGCTGTTGGCGGTGTGGTGATGATGCTCAAAGGATCGAACGCGCACGAAGTGGTCGAAAATGTCAAAACGCGTATCGAATCGATTCAGAAGTCGTTGCCCAAAGGTGTTACAATCGAATCGTTTCTGAACCGTTCCGACCTTGTTGGCCGTGCCATTGGAACTGTGTCGAAAAACTTAATTGAAGGTGCATTAATCGTTGTATTTGTGCTGGTTTTGTTGCTGGGAAATTTACGTGCAGGACTCGTGGTTGCTTCGGTAATCCCTTTGGCGATGCTTTTCGCCGTTTCAATGATGAATATCTTTGGAGTATCGGGTAACCTGATGAGCCTTGGAGCCATTGATTTTGGCTTAATCGTAGATGGCGCCGTGATTATCGTCGAGACGGTGGTTCACCGGATATCAAAGAATAAACTTCATCATCCCGATATTAAAAGGCTTTCGCAGGAACAGATGGATGAAAATGTATTTGATTCGGCCAAAAGGATGATGAGTTCTGCCACTTTCGGACAAATTATTATCCTGATTGTTTACCTGCCTATTATGGCGCTGGTCGGCATCGAAGGGAAAATGTTCCGTCCGATGGCACAGGTGGTCGTTTTTGCATTGGTGGGAGCAGCCATTCTTTCGCTGACTTATGTGCCAATGGCTTCAGCTTTATTTCTGAGTAAAAAGACCGAACACAAACGCAATTTCTCTGACAGGTTGATGGACAGTTTTCACAAAGGCTTTAATCCGATAATCGCTTTTGCGCTCCATCGTAAACTGCTGGTTTGTGCCTCGGCTATTCTGTTATTTATATTCAGTTTGTTCCTCTTTACCCGTTTGGGTGGTGAATTTATTCCGCAGCTCGAAGAAGGTGATCTGGCAGCAGGCGTAATGACCTTGCAGGGTGGTTCGCTTACAAATACAATCGAAAAGGTGATAATGGCCAATAAAATTTTACTTGAAAACTTCCCTGAAGTGAAACATGCTGTTTGTAAAATTGGGGCAGGCGAAATTCCAACAGATCCTACACCGATGGAAACGGGCGATTATATCATTACGCTGAAAGATAAAAGTGAATGGACAAGTGCCGAAACACGCGAAGAACTGGTTTTAAAAATGCAGGAGAAGCTTGTTGTACTGGCAGGTGTTAAATTCGAATTTCAGCAACCGATTCAAATGCGATTTAACGAATTTATGTCGGGATCGAAACAGGATGTCGCCGTGAAGATATTTGGTGACGACCTGAATACGCTTGCAGAGAAAGCCGCTGATGTTGAGAAAATCATTAAAGGCGTTGTAGGCGTGGCTGATATTAACGTTGAAAAAGTGACAGGACTTGCCCAGGTACAGATTGAATATAACCGCGACCGGCTGGCACAATATGGCCTTTCGGTAGATGATGTTAATCGCGTCCTTCGTGCTGCTTTTGCCGGAAGTCAGGCAGGCGTGGTTTTCGACGAAGAGAAACGTTTTGGATTGGTAGTGAGGCTGGATAAAGATTACCGTCAAAGTCTCGATGATGTGAAAAACCTCTCTGTTTCCCTTCCAAATGGTGGACAGATACCTTTTGAAATGGTGGCCGATATTCAGATAAAATCGGGACCTGCACAGGTATCGCGCGAAAACACAAGGCGTCGCATCACGATCGGTTTTAATGTGCGTAACCGTGATGTTCAAAGTGTGATTGCCGAAGTAACAAAGCAGATCGACCAACAGGTAAAATTACCGACAGGCTATTATGTGTCGTATGGCGGGCAGTTTCAGAACCTTGAAGCAGCCAAAGCACGGTTGTCTATTGCTGTTCCCGTTGCATTGCTGATGATTTTCGTATTGTTGTTCTTTACATTTCATTCGGTATCGCAAACCTTTTTGATCTTTTCAGCGGTACCTATGTCGGCCATCGGCGGAGTGATCGCTTTATGGCTTCGGGGTATGAACTTCTCAATATCAGCCGGCGTCGGTTTTATTGCTTTGTTTGGTGTGGCAGTTCTAAACGGAATCGTGCTGATTGCAGAGTTTAACCGGCTCGAAAAAGAGGGGATCTCAGATATTACCCAGCGGGTTTTGAAAGGTCTGCATACCCGTTTACGGCCTGTGATTATGACTGCGGCTGTTGCTTCGCTGGGTTTCCTTCCGATGGCATTGTCGAACTCTGCCGGAGCCGAAGTACAGAAACCCCTTGCGACCGTTGTTATCGGCGGATTGATTTCGGCTACATTTCTTACGCTGATTATTTTGCCGGTCTTTTACATCCTTTTTTCTGCCGGAAAAATGAAGAATTCTTTTAAACGAAAATCAATGAAAACAATGTCAATCCTATTGATTTTACTTTTAGGAACCTCATTCTTTACGACTGCCAGGGCCCAACAACCGAATGCCATCAATCTTCATCAGGCGATCCAAATGGCGTTGGACAGTAACCTGGCTGTGCGTTCATCCGCTTATTCGGTTGAGGTACAAAAAGCGTCGAAAGGAGCTTCATGGGATCTTCCAAAGACAAGTATAGAAGGTCAGTACGGTCAGTTTAATTCATATTCTAAAGACAACAGTTATACAATTTCGCAGTCATTTGCTTTCCCGACGGTTTACGCGAACCAAAACAGGCTGGCCAATGCCAATGTAAAAAGCAGCGAATGGCAAATGAAAGCCTCACAGCTCGAAATTGCGACGAACGTCAAACAGGTTTACTGGCAACTGGCATACTTATATTCGAAGCAAAAACTGTATTACTACCAGGATAGCTTATATTCCGGTTTTCAAAGGGCTGCAGAACTCAGGGCAAAGGTTGGTGAAACAAACCGCCTCGAAATGATTAATGCCCGTTCGCAAAGCCTTGAAGTGAAAAACCAACTGCAGCAGGTGACCGCCGATTTAGCCATTTATAACCATAAGTTGCAGACACTCCTTAATACGAATTCACCCGTCGTTTCTACGGATACTGTTTTGCGCAGGATCGATTTCGCACAGATGGCTGAAAGTTCAGTTTTGTCGGGAAATCCTTCGGTGAGCTATGCAAATCAGCAGGTTGAAATTGCACGTTTCGAAAAGAAACTGGAGCAAAGTCGGATGATGCCTGATTTTAGTATCGGCTATTTCAGCCAGACGATGCAGGGCGTCCAGGAGGTGAATGGCATGCCAAGGGCTTTCGGAACGGGCGATCGTTTCACAGGTATTCAGGCCGGGATCGCTATTCCATTGTGGTTTGCATCATCTTCATCCAAAATAAAGGTTACAAAACTGAAGGAACTGGTTTCGCAAACGAATGCAGAATATTATTCAAAATCGCTTTCAGGCAGTTATAACTCTTTATTGGGTGAGTACACTAAATTTAGTAACAGCGTCGACTATTTCGAAAAGCAAGCGATTCCCGAAGCCAATATCATTATTGATCAGGCTACGCGAAGTTACAAGGCAGGGGCAATGGATTACCTCGATTATATTCTGAATCTGAGCCGCGCATTAGGTATTAAGCAAAACTACCTCGATGCGCTCAATAACTACAATCAAACCATTATTTCAATTGACTTTATCACAGGTAAAATATTTTAAATTCCGATGACGATGACACAAAATAAATTCGCAGCAGTAATCCTGATTTCTGTTTTCTTTACCGCCTTCGTTTCGTGCAGCGGGGGAACAAAGGGTGCCGATGAAACCAAAGAGGTTGAAGTACTTCCAGAGGATATTGTAGAGTTAAGGGCCGACCAGATCAAACTGGCTGATATCGAAACAGGCACCATTGAAATGCAGCTGATGAGTGGCAAACTAAAGGTGAGCGGAATTGTTTCCGTTGCTCCGCAGAATATGGCGACAGTGTGTATGCCAATGGGGGGATTTGTTAAAAGCACTTCCCTTATGCCCGGTAATGTAGTGCGGAAAGGACAGACGCTGGCGATTCTCGAAAATCAGGAGTTCGTGGATATTCAGCAGAATTACCTTGAAACAAAAAATAAGTTCGAAGTTGCAGATGCTGATTTTAAACGACATGCTGAGCTTTTCAAAAACGATGTCTATTCAGAAAAGAGTATGCAACAGGTTAACTCCGATTATAAGAACCTGAAGGCACAGGTGAAAGCGCTGGAACAGAAACTTGCAATGATCGGTATAAATCCGGCAAATCTTCATGAGGATGATATCAGCAGTTCAGTTGCTGTCGTTTCACCAATTTCGGGATTTGTGAAGGCGGTAAATATTAATATTGGGAAATTTGTAGCTCCTACCGACGTGATGTTTGAGATTGTGAATAGTGACAAGCTATTTCTGGAGCTTACGTTGTTTGAAAAAGATGCCGATAAAGTGGCCGCCGGACAGAAGATCCTTTTCTTTATCAACAACGAAACAGAACAACATGAAGCAGTTATCTACCAGACTGGCAAATCGATCAGTGCAGATAAAACCTATAAGGTTTATGCGAGTGTTCCGGGTACATGTAAGAATGTATTGCCAGGGATGTATGTAAACGCAGTCATTGAGGCAACTGGTAACAAAGTAGCGGCGTTGCCGTCGGATGCCGTGGTAAGTTTCGACGATAAGGATTACATCTTTATTTTTGATAAGGATAAAGAAGAGGCTGGCAAGCCATTTACCGAATACCGTATGATCGAGATTCGCAAAGGTGTAACCGATAGTGGGTTTATTGAAGTGATATTGCCCGAAGGCTTCGATATTCAAACAGCCAAAGTGGTGATTAAAGGAGCTTATAACCTGCTTTCCGCCAAGAAAAATGCCGGGGAGATGAGTTGTTAACTCGTTTGTTATAATTTCATTTTGAAAACCCTGAAGATGATGGCAATCTTCGGGGTCTCTTTTTATTTTTATATTTGCACCCATTAAAAATTGAGTGTGATGGTAAGAGGTTTATTCGTCATCTTTGGGCTGTTGGGGATCGGAAGCCTTATTAGCATAGCCATTAACGGACTGGTTCCTGGCAGCGTTGTCGGGATGTTACTCATGTTTGTCGGACTTCAAACCAGGCTTATCAAACCTGAATGGATTGCGGCTACAGCGAATGCACTAACCGGTAATATGGCGCTGTTTTTTGTTCCCGCAGGTGTCGGAATAATGGTTGCTTTCGATGTTCTTGCAAAATCGTGGCACGAAATCTTATTTATCTCGCTGGTCAGCACTGTTTGCGTAATTGCAGCAGTGGGGCTCACCCAGCAATGGATGGAAAGGAGACGTCGATGAGAGATATTCTAACTTCGGAGGTTTCAATACTTGCTTTTACACTGGGAATATATGTTGGAGCAACATGGATTTACCAAAAAACCAAATTTGCCCTTTTGCATCCTGTGCTGGTTACGATTGCCATAATCATTGTCCTTCTTCTCATTTTTAAGGTCGATTATTTAACCTACCAGGAAGGTTCGCATCTGATTGATTTTATGCTGGGACCTTCTGTTGTTGCGCTCGGATACACCCTCTATACCCAGATTGCAAGTATTAAAGAGAATTTAGTGAGCATTTTGACTGCCCTGTTTGTTGGCAGTATAACCGGAATTGGCAGCGTTTTGATTCTTGCAAAAATGCTTGGCAGTACTCATGTGTTGGCAGTAACCCTTGCTCCAAAATCAGTAACCACACCGATTGCGATGGCGATCTCGGAGCGTTTTGGCGGTATTCCTTCGATGACGGCGATCGTGGTTATTGCAATCGGGATTGTTGGAGGCATTGCCGGACCATGGGTTTTGCGGGTTTTAAAAGTTGACAGCAAAATAGCGATTGGCCTTGCTTTGGGTGCCTCGGCGCACGGTTTAGGCACTGCACGTGCGATGGAACTTGGCGCTGTCGAAGGGGCCATTGGCGGCCTTGCCATTGGGATCATGGGATTGATGACGGCATTAATTGCGCCCTTTTTTCTGGCTTAAATACTATTTTTCAATTGCTCAATCTGTTCTATTTATGGTGGGATGATCAATGATGAACCGGATAAACTTAATGAGATGTTTTAATGTTATAGAATCATGATATATCTCTGATTTCAACTTATCAAGAATAAGTATCTTGGTCAAAAATAAATAGTAATCATATGAATGAAATAAATAGTTACATCGAAAAAAATAAAGAGCGGTTTCTTGAAGAGCTTTTTGGTTTAATCCGGATTCCTTCAATTAGTTCGCTAAGTGAACATCGGCCTGATATGGACAGGGCGGCAGAATATTGGGTTAAAATTCTGAGAGAAGCGGGTGTGGACAGCGCCGAAATATTTGAGACTGCCGGTAATCCGGTTGTCTTTGCAGAAAAAATGATAGATCCTGAAAAACCAACGATCCTCGTGTATGCCCATATGGATGTAATGCCGGTTGATCCATTGGATCAATGGAAATCGAATCCTTTCGAGCCTGAAGTCCGCGAAGGAAGAATCTGGGCACGCGGGGCGAATGATGACAAAGGGCAGTCCTTTATGCATGCGAAGGCTTTTGAATACATGGTCAGGACAAATACTTTGAACTGCAATGTCAAGTTTTTGATCGAAGGGGAGGAGGAAGTAGGTTCTGTAAATCTTGCAGCCTTTTGCACTGAGCACAAGGAACTATTGAAAGCTGATATTATTCTGGTGTCCGATACCGGGATGATTGCAAGCGATATTCCGTCAATTACGGTGGGGCTTCGTGGACTTGCTTACTGGCAGGTGGAGGTAACAGGCCCAAATCATGATCTTCATTCGGGATTATTTGGTGGAGCTGTTGCGAATCCTGTGAATGAATTGTGTAAAATGATTGCAGGCGTAACCGATGCCAATCACCGGATTACGATCCCCGGTTTTTATGACGATGTGATGGAGGTAGATGCCAGCGAACGGGCGATGCTTGCAAAAGCTCCGTTTGATGAATCTGCTTACAAATCATCGGTGGCTGTAAAGGCTTTGCAAGGTGAAACCGGATATTCAACGATGGAGCGTACCGGAATTCGGCCTACATTTGATGTATGTGGAATCTGGGGTGGATATACAGGTGAAGGTGCCAAAACCATTCTCCCGTCGAAAGCATATGCAAAAATTAGCGCCCGGCTTGTTCCAAATCAGGAACATCATAAGATTGCCGATCTTTTCAAAGCCTACTTTAAGTCGATTGCTGCCGATTCAGTGAAAGTAGAGGTTACGTCACTTCACGGCGGACAAGGTTACATTTGTCCGATTGATCTGCCTGCTTATCGTGCTGCTGAAGCAGCCTATAAAGATGTTTTTGGCCTTCATCCGGTTCCTGTCCGGAGCGGGGGAAGTATTCCGATTATCTCCTCTTTTGAAGAGATATTGGGAATAAAGACAATATTAATGGGATTTGGCCTGGAGTCGGATGCGATCCATTCACCAAACGAAAATTTCTCTTTGGAGAACTTTTACAACGGGATCAGAACCATTATCCGGTTTTATCACCATTTTTCGAATTGATTCAGAAAAACACTTTTTTTCATATAAGACCCGGCTTTTTCGCCGGGTTTTCTTTTTTATTTAAAAAAAATGAACATGAACAGGTCGGATTTGTTCTTAAATAAAATTTCATTCAATTTTATTACTGCTTTTTTGAATGCAAAAGCACCATTTAAAAGCATTTTCATCAAAGGAAAGGAGTCTTTGCCTTCGGGGAATTGTTTTAATTCATTTGAAAAATATAAAAATTGATCTGTTCTGAGAAAAAATAGAGAGTATTCGATTAAAAATGGTGTGAAAATGGGTTTCAATGTTAAAATATTGTGAAATATTTGAATTATAAATAAAAAAATAGGGGTGTGTTTTATAAAATTGTAATTTAGCTGAAAATTAAAAAATATATTTTAAACGATAAATATCAACAATTATGGCAACATTAAGATTTAAAGCTCTTGAAATTCTTTATTCGAGAAAACCTATTCCTGTGAAACGCGAAGAGAACCTCACCTCTGACTATTATGGAATGTTGGTTTTTGATCGTCCTAAAATGAAGAAGTATTTGTCAAAAGAATCGTATAAAGGAATTATCGATGCGATTGACAATGGAACAACCATCGACCGTAAAATTGCAGATCAGGTTGCAATTGGAATGAAAGCCTGGGCCATGGAAAATGGAGCAACTCATTACACCCACTGGTTTCATCCTTTGACTGACGGTACTGCTGAAAAGCATGATGCATTTATCGATCATTCAGAACTTGGTGGCGTTGTTGAAAGTTTTTCAGGTAAACTGCTTGCACAGCAGGAACCCGATGCCTCTTCCTTCCCAAGCGGAGGTATCCGTAACACATTCGAAGCACGTGGTTATACTGCATGGGATGTCTCTTCACCTGCATTTATTATTGGAACCACCCTTTCTATACCTACTGTATTTATTTCTTACACAGGAGAATCGCTCGACTATAAGGCGCCGCTTTTAAAGGCTTTAAATGCTGTTGACAAGGCTGCTGTTGATGTTTGTCAGTATTTCGACAAAAATGTTACCCAGGTTCAGGCGAACTTAGGCTGGGAACAGGAGTATTTTTTGGTTGACGAGGCTTTGTATTATGCACGTCCTGACCTTATTCTTACAGGTCGTACTTTGATGGGACACTCTTCGGCAAAAGATCAGCAATTAGAAGATCATTATTTTGGATCTATTCCGGAACGTGTTGCCATGTTTATGCAGGATTTTGAAAATGAAGCCTATAAATTAGGAATTCCCTGCAAAACGCGTCATAATGAGGTTGCTCCGAATCAGTTTGAACTTGCTCCGATATTCGAAGAGGTAAATCTGGCGAATGACCATAATCAATTGGTGATGTCCTTGATGGATAGAACTGCCCGTCATCATGGCTTTTTTGTTTTATTGCACGAAAAACCTTTTGCAGGTATCAATGGTTCAGGAAAACACAATAACTGGTCGCTTTCAACAAATACCGGCGTGAACCTTTACTCTCCTGGGAAGAATCCGAAAACGAACCTGCAGTTCCTGACCTACATTGTGAACACCATAAAAGCGGTTTACGAGAATCAGGATTTACTACGCGCATCGATTGTATCTGCCAGCAATTCGCACCGGTTGGGTGCAAACGAAGCACCTCCGGCAATAATCTCTTCATTCCTTGGATCAGAAGTTAACAGGATGCTCGATATGCTTGAAGAGAATGTTGGAGATCGTAAAATGACTCCTGATGAAAAAACATCTTTGAAACTGAATATTGGCCGTATTCCTGAAATATTACTCGATAACACCGACCGTAACCGTACATCACCTTTCGCTTTCACCGGGAACAGGTTTGAATTCAGAGCGGTTGGTTCTTCTGCCAACTGTGCCTCCGCAATGATTGCCCTTAACTCTGTAGTTGCATCTCAATTAATTGCGTTTAAGAAAGATGTTGACGCATTGATCGAGAAAGACATCAAAAAAGATGAGGCTATCTTTCAGGTGCTTAAAAAATACATTATCGAATGTAAAGCTGTTCGTTTCGATGGTAATGGTTACAGTCAGGAGTGGGCTGACGAAGCTGAACGTCGCGGTCTGACAAATATTAAGAGCGTACCTGCGGCATTAGAAGCTTATCTGAGTCCTAAGTCACGCAAAGTTTTCGCAGATCTCGGCATCTTTAATACGATTGAAGTCGAAGCTCGTGTTGAAGTAGAAATGGAAAAATTCACAAAGAAAATCCAGATCGAATCGCGGGTACTTGGTGATATTGCAATCAACCACATTGTTCCGACTGCAATCACTTATCAGACTTCATTGATCGAAAATGTGAAAGGTTTAAGAGATATCTTCCCGGAAGCAGAGTACAAAGAATTGGCTGGCGCACGTCTTGACCTTATCAGAAAGATCTCAGGTCATATTTCAACCATTAAATCTCAGGTTCATGAAATGACTGAGGCGCGCAAGGTGGCCAACCTGATTGAACATGGGAAAGATCAAGCCTATGCATACGAAAAAAACGTTCGCCCTTACCTCGATTCCATCCGGTATCACATCGATAAACTGGAAGAGGTAATTGATAACGAACTTTGGCCATTACCAAAATATCGCGAATTACTTTTCTCGAGATAGTTTTCTTGTTTGCTGATAAAATTTAAAAGCCATCCTCACAAGGGATGGCTTTTTTAGTTCTTTTCGTAGCTTTGCACTTTAAAGATTATTTCGAAAAATTGATTCATAAATTAAGTTGGATCAATTCATATAACCAGTTAAATTTTAAATCGTCATGACAAATAACGACATACTTAAAAAACTTCGCGTAGCGCTTCATCTTAAAAATACCGATATCATTGCGATCCTTAAACTGGTTGATTTCGAAATATCAGAAAGCGAACTGGGAGCGATCTTTCGTGCCGAAGATCACCAGAACTACAAAGAGTGTGGCGATCAGCTGCTTCGTAATTTTTTGAACGGCCTCATCATCCACATGCGCGGGCCTATGGAATCCAAAACAGCACCTGTTAAGAAGATTCTTCGGTGAAAAGTTGTGAATAGTTTTTCTGGGATTGTCTTTGGGTCTCTGTTCTACATCCGCACTGGAAAATAACTTCTACGATTGAATATCATTCAAATTGTCTGGTTTGTCATAAAGTCTAATGTGGTATCACGTCATTAAAAAGAAGTAGTGCCACAATCCCAAGGCACATGATGATTGTAAATACACCTACTTCGATGATTCGGTTGGCTTCTCTGTCTTTCAGCAGATTCCTGGCAAACAGGTTTACCGGGCTTAACCTTGACTCTGCATAAGTCAGTAGCTTATAAATACCGATTCCGATCCCAACTCCAAGTATTGCACCACATATAACATCACCCGGATAATGAACGCCTAAATAGATCCTGCTGTAAGAAATCAATATTGCCCAGGGGAAAATAAACATCACATATTTGTGGTTCCGAAAGAGCAGCGAAGTAAAGGTTGCAATAGCAAAGGTGTTGGCAGCATGAGCCGATACAAAGCCAAATTGCCCCCCTTTCCTGAAGAAGACATGCACAAGCTGGCTAAATGCAGGATCGTTTGACGGGCGCAATCGCTGAACTGTATGTTTCAGTATTCCTGAAAACTGATCGGCACATAAAATCATTAATGCAATGGCAACAAAAATAAAAAGAGATTTTTTGCCGTGTTTCTTAACGATGATGGTCAGAATTGTAGCGTAAAATATCAGCCAGGTAGGTGTAAGTGTAAACAAAGTCATGGAATAGTCCCAAAGTGGGCTGTGCATACCGTTGAGGGCAAGGAGCAATTCTTTGTCCCAACTATTTAGCAGATTGAAAAAATCCATGGCTGTTTTAGAATTTAACTATTTATTGAATTCCAAATTAAGTCTTTTAATTCGACGATGCCACTTTCAGCGATTGAGGAGAAAAAGACATGTGGAATTCCTTTCATCTCCTTACTGATGTCGCGCATTAAATCCGGATCGAGCAGATCGCTTTTTGATATGGCTACAATGCGTTGCTTATCGATCAGTTCAGGATTAAACTGCTTGAGTTCATTTAATAGAATCTGATACTCGTTGTAATGATTATTGCTATCGGCAGGAATCATAAACAGAAGGATCGAATTTCGCTCGATGTGACGTAAGAATCTTAATCCGAGACCTTTTCCTTCGTGTGCTCCTTCGATAATTCCGGGAATATCGGCCATCACAAACGATTGATTGTTTCGATAGGCTACAATTCCAAGATTCGGGACAAGTGTTGTAAAAGGATAATCAGCTATTTCGGGTTTTGCAGCAGATATTTTTGATAACAGGGTCGATTTCCCCGCATTCGGGAAGCCTACCAAACCTACATCAGCAAGAATTTTAAGCTCCAGAATTTTCCATCCCTCGTGAAAATCTTCACCTGGTTGGGCAAACCGGGGAGCCTGCATGGTCGACGATTTAAAATTCACGTTTCCAAGTCCACCACGGCCGCCTTTGGCAACGATCCACATTTCTCCCTCTATGTTGATTTCATAAAGTACTTCACCGGTTTCAGCATCTTTAATGATTGTTCCAAGCGGAACATCAAGAATGATATCTTCGCCGTCTTTTCCCGTACTACGCGATTTACCACCTGAACTACCGAATTCTGCAATGATATGTTTTCTGTATTTTAGATGAAGCAGTGTCCACATTTGCTTATTTCCACGAAGAATAATGTGCCCTCCGCGTCCGCCATCGCCACCGTCAGGACCGCCCTTCGGTGAAAATTTCTCACGTCTGAAGTGCCTTGACCCCGGGCCACCGTGTCCTGAACGGACCATTATTTTTACGTAGTCGACAAAATTCGAATCCATTTTTAAATTCTTAATAGATTTGCAAAAGTACGCTTAAATCGAGATAATAAAAAATGATGACAAATAGCCTGTCATGAATTAAATACCAATACGATAAAACGATTTTTCTTCATGGCGATATATTCAAAAAAAAACTTTGCAGTGGCGGTGTTGGTCAACCGTTCACGCAAAGTTTTATATTTTAAAACAGGTGAAATTTAGAGGTTTTCTACCGTTTCTTTTAATCTTGCGGCAATCTCCTCAATCTCTCCAATCCCGTGAATGGGATGGTATTTACCCTGGCTTTCGTAGTAATGGATAAGCGGAGCTGTTTTTTCGTTATAAACATTTATTCTGTTCTCAATTGTTGCTTCATTTGAGTCATCACATCTTCCGGATGTTAAGCCTCTTTTGAGCAGACGGTCGATCAATTCTTTTTTATCAACCTCAAGGC
>JAAFHB010000128.1 GCA_010906965.1 Mariniphaga sp.
AACATGGTTTATTTGTTTATTATGATTTTTGGTTGATGTTTGACTTCACTTTAAGAGAAGTCAGAGCCTCACTCCAAATGCGACCCTGATTTTTCATACCTCAACGCCTCCACCGGATTCCTCGTTGCTGCTTTCAAATTGTCTGAACTATGATTTTTTTGATTTCATGATGGACTTTGATTTCCTCAATTTCAAAATCATAGTTTTTATTCAATCAGCTTAATCACAGTTCAAGACTTTGCCCTAAATCAGTATTTCACCCATTTGCTTTTTCACTTCGGTTATAATTTGTCCGTCGAACAGATTGACAATCCGGTGGGCAAAATCGGCATCATGCATCGAGTGTGTTACCATTACGATGGTCGTTCCCTCGCGGTTCAGTTCGGTGAGAAGGTTCATCACTTCAAGCCCATTTTTCGAGTCGAGGTTGCCGGTTGGCTCATCAGCGAGGATTAAACCGGGATTCGCCGCTACTGCACGTGCAATGGCAACACGCTGCTGCTGACCACCAGAGAGCTGCCGTGGAAAATGCTTCCGGCGATGGCTGATTTTCATCCTTTCGAGGATCGCTTCCACGCGGGCTTTTCGTTCCGAAGCGCTCATTTTGAGGTAAATCAGCGGCATTTCGACATTTTCAAAAACATTCAGCTCGTCAATCAGGTTAAAACTCTGAAAGACAAAACCAATGTTTCCTTTTCGTAACCCTGTCCGCTGGCTTTCGCGCAAATTTGAAACATCAACGCCATTGAACAGATAACTTCCGCTTGTGGGATTATCCAGCAATCCGACAATGTTCAGCAATGTCGATTTCCCGCAGCCTGAAGGTCCCATTATGGCCACAAACTCGCCTTTTTCAACATTAAAATTGACTTCATTCAAAGCGGAGGTTTCAATCTCATCCGTTTGAAAAATCTTTGTAAGGTTTTGTGTTTTGATCATGATATTGGGTATTAATAAATTTAAAATTTATGAGTAATTCTTTTTCAATATGATGGGCAGTCAGATAATTTAAGCCTTGTGCCAAATGTACATCCTCTAGTTTTTTGGTAAATCACTTACTGGAAACCATTGCCCAATGTATTGTGTACTTTCATCGCACATCCAATAATTTTATTGGTAAATTCATCATCAATCTGTTTTTCCATTTTTTAATATTTTTAAAATCCTGAAAATCTTTAAATCCTGCAAATCCTAATTCAGACCACTACTTAAACACCACCCTTTCATTATCCCCAAACATCTCGTACCCCGAGGTAATCACCTGCTCACCTGGCTTTAATCCTTCAAGCACTTCATAAAATTGCGGGTTTTGCCTGCCAATTTTGACTTGCCTTCGAACGGCTTCACTCCCGGAATCGGTCAGAACATAAACCCATTGCCCGCCTGTACTCTGATAAAAACCACCTCGCGGTATCAGCAACGCCGTTTCTGGCTGACCAAGTTGAAGTTCAACATGATAGGTCTGTCCCGGTCGGATGTTGTCTGGAACATCCTTATCGAAAACCATATCAATCTCGAAAGTGCCTTCCCGTACATCGGGATATACTTTTTTCACTACCATCGCGAAATTTTTATCCTGTCGCGTGAATGAAGATTCAAGACCTTTCTTAATTCTATCGATATAATGCTCATCAATCTTTGCAGTTACCTTGAATCCACTCAGATCATTCAACTGGCCCATCCGCTGTCCTTGCGGAATCGATTGGCCGATCTCGGCATCGAGCTGACCAATCTGTCCGTCAATGGGCGCCTTCACCTGAAGATTTTCGAGCCGTTCTTTTACAAGCTCAAGATTCGTATTCATTCTGCTAAGGCTGAATTCCATCTGGCTTACCTGAACTTCACGTAAAGTAGAATCAGTTTTTTGCCGTGCAGCAAGGATCTGGCGATTTTTAACTGCAAACTCATAAAGTTCAGTTGCTTCAAGGTATTCATTTTTAGAGATAATATCCTTTTTGTAAAAACGTTCGCTCTGTTCAAAAGCCCGTTTTCGTTTGATGATTTCATAATCCTGCTCTAGAAGTTGTCGCTGAAGCGAAAGCCGTTCCTGTTCCATCGAGATCCGCGTATTCCGTAGAAAATTAATCTGTTCTGCAAGGTTAGCCTCCGTCGAAAGGATATTCAATTTCAGATTTGAATTCGTCAGGCGAATGATTACATCACCCTTCCTGACAATTGCACCTTCTTCATTCACAATTTCTTCCACGCGTCCACCTTCTTCTGCATCAAGGTAGATAAACCGGATCGGTTCTACTGACCCAATGACGCGAATATAATCATTAAAGATCCCTTCAGAAATGGTGCTTATCGAAATTTTTTCTTCCTCAATTCGTACAGTGGAAACATTCTTTCGGAGCAACATCGTGATAACCACAATTAGGAAAAGGACCGCAACGACAGAAAACCAAAATTTTTTCTGCTTCCATAAGCTCCTTTTTTCCCTTATTCGATCCATTCCATCCATCATCTATATTTTTTTTAGCATTTGTACTTTCGAAAATTCGTGTCGTACCATCCGTTAATTGAGATAAATCGCTAGTAGTTATTATTTATTTGAACCAAGATCGTGCCATCCGACCTACACTTCTAAATATCTGCTAATTAACAGCAGCCTCAATTACAACAAGTGTAAATAATATTAACAACCGGGTCTAATGTTTATACAACGGCTTGTCTGGTTCGAATCCAATACATATCTTTGGATAACAAATTTTTAGCGATGGAAACCGGACGAATACTTATTGTCGATGACAACAAGACACTTTTGAATGCGCTTGAATTGGCGCTGCAACCCGATTTTGAATCGGTAACCTGTCTTTCGAATCCAAAGCAACTTCCGTTTATTCTTCAAACAGAAAAAATAGATGTTATACTGTTGGATATGAATTTCGTTGCAGGAATCAATTCCGGGAATGAAGGTATTTTCTGGCTTGGGGAGATCAAAAAATTAAAGCCGGAAATACAGGTTATTATGATGACGGCCTTTGGCGATGTGGAGCTTGCAGTGAAAGCATTAAAGATGGGTGCGTCGGATTTTGTACTTAAACCATGGAATAACATTCGATTACTTGAAACGATCAAGGCTGCAGCCCGCATTAAAATATCGCAGGAAAAAATCAATCACATCAAAGGAGAAAGTGGCATTGCATCAAACGATCATCTGAAAATGGCCGAAATGCTTGGAAATTCTCCTGCCATGAAACGAATTCTCAAAATTATTGACAAAGTAGCCCCCACCAATGCCAATGTGTTAATAACCGGAGAGAATGGTTCGGGCAAAGAGCTTATTGCAAGGGCCATTCACAGTAAATCGTTAAGAGCCTCGCAACAGATGGTTGGTGTCGATATGGGGGCAATAACCGAAACATTATTTGAAAGCGAACTTTTCGGGCATGTGCGGGGTGCCTTTACCGATGCGAAAACCGCCCGTGACGGAAAGATAAAAATTGCTGATAAAAGCACGCTCTTCCTTGATGAGATCGGAAATCTTTCCCTTCCTCTTCAGGCGAAGCTTTTGGCATGTCTCGAGAACCGGCAGGTCGTCCCAGTCGGGGCAAATCATCCAATACCAGTCGATATCCGCCTGATTTGCGCTACAAATTGTGACATCGACCAGATGGTCGCCGAAGGTCGTTTTCGCGAAGATTTGCTTTTCCGCATCAACACAATAAGGATTGAAGCACCGCCCCTCCGCGATCGCGAAGAGGATATCATCTTGCTGGCCAATCACTTTCTGAACTACTATACAAGATATTATCATAAACCGAAACTAATTCTAAGCGGAAAAGCGAAAGAAAAATTCCGGCATTACCATTGGCCGGGTAATGTACGTGAATTGCGCCATGCGATGGAGAAGGCAGTTATTCTCTCGGAGACAGAAATACTGCAGCCTGAAGATTTTCATTTCAGACCAACAGCCGAACGTGATGAATCGCGGAATACGCTTGAAGATATGGAAAAGGTAATGATAGAACAGGCACTTGCCGAAAATGGAGGAAATATGAGTGCAGCCGCTATCAAGCTGGGAATCACACGTCAAACCTTGTACAATAAGGCAAAAAAATATGGGTTCTAAACCTTTCATTCAGAAAATAGGCTGGCAGGTTATATCAATTGGCCTTACCTCCCTTGCGGCAGCTTTCCTGTGGTTTGGTCCCAACAGACCTTTGGTTGTTTTTCCATTATTACTTTTGATATTTCTAATGATCAGGCTTTTCCGGTTTCTTCAGCGGACAAACCAGGATATTGCACTGTTCTTTGAGGGCTTAATGAACGAAGATTCTTCCCTCAATCTAGAGCTAAAAACAGCTCCTCCCGGGTATGCTTATCTTAGCAAATCGTTGCTTCGGTTAAGTAAGGCTGTCCGCGATGAGCGCGTTCAAAACCGTTTTCAGCAACAGTTTTATGAAGAATTAATCAGCCATTCAACTTCAGGTCTGCTTGCTTATGACGAAATTGGACAGGTAAAACTGGTAAATCCTCCTGTACTTGGTTTCCTGGGTCTTCATCACCTCTCTTCGATGAAAACAATTGAAAACAGATTCCCTGCGTTTTATCAATCGATCAACAATCTCCAGCCCGGAAAAACAATCGTTTATAAATTTTCGTCCGAAGGTGATACGATTCCATTACAAATTCGGTCGAGCCTTTTCAATTTCGGTGAAAAAAGGTATCGTTTACTCGCCTTTCAGAATATTAAAACCGAACTTGATGAAAAGGAGGTGGAAGCGTGGCAAAATCTTTTCAGGATACTTTCGCATGAAATAATGAATTCAATTGCGCCTATTACTTCACTTGCTCAATCAATTACGAAGTCACTTCCTGATGAATCAGAAGAAACTTCTTCATCAGAAAAGGTCGATTTCGACAGGGTCAGACGAATTGCCTCGACTATTGAAGGGCAAAGTAACCTGATGATGTCGTTTGTTGAGAAGTACCGGAAGCTCTATAAAATTCCCGAGCCAGATATCAAAGCGATTAACGTGGAAGACTGGCTCTCACGATTCAGGATACTTTACTACCAGGAGATGATCCAAAAGGGAATTCGATTTGATGTCATCCAGTCAGAAGTTGATCACTTTTATGCCGATGACAACCTGATTTCGCAGGTGATCGTTAATCTCTTGAAGAATGCACAGCAGGCATTAACCTCGTCGGGAAATGGATTCATACGGTTATCGGTTACGAAAACAGATGAGCATATACTGATCGCTGTCGAAGACAATGGTCCCGGAATTCCAGAAAAGTATGCCAATCAGATCTTTATGCCATTTTTCACGACAAATCCAGGGGGGAATGGAATCGGCCTGGCCATTTCGAGGCAAATAGTTCTTCGGCATGGAGGTACGATTACTTTTTCGTCGGTACCTGAAAAGGGGACAAAATTCAGTATTTCGCTATAAGTGTATTTCACCATCATATTGAATAAATAATTATATTTCACCAACAATAATCATTTTTCACGTATCTTTGCAATATTTATAAATCACAAGATACAATGAATAATAATCATATTTCACGAGAAATAACTGTTTTTCACAACAGAATCGCTCCGGAGAAAGGTGTATTGGTTGGTTATGGAGCTGTAATTGAAGCGTTGCAATTAGCTGTCCCGCTTCCATCAAAGTTGGCTTTAATCAGCGAAAAAAGAAGGAAATATCAAACAGGAGACTGGCAAGTACTTACACCTCGTCATCAACCGCAGGAAACTGTTTATGGTCATTTGGTATTTGCTCTTAAATATGAAGGGTTAAATCTTCTATTTTTTAAAAAACTTTTCCAAAAGATTGAAAAAACGACCATCGAAAATTGGGTAAAAAGTGAACCACTTGGCCAATATAGCAGGAAAATATGGTTTTTGTACGAATGGTTGTTGCAGGAACAATTGGAAATAACAGATTTAAAGGAAGGCAACTATGTTCAGCTCGTAGATGAAGTACAACAATATACAAGCAACTCCAGTATCAACTCGCCTCGTCATCGCATTCGTAATAATTTACCCGGCACGGTGAATTTTTGCCCGTTAATATTCAAAACTCCCAAGCTTGAAAATTTTGTACATGCCAACATATCCATCATGACTAATTCAGTGTTCAATGGAGTGCATAAAGACATACTATTACGAACATCTGCGTTTCTATTATTAAAAGACTCTAAAGCATCATTTTCCATTGAAGGCGAAATCCCAACTCAAAACAGGGCAATTCGTTGGGGTAAGGCAATTGGTCAGGCAGGCAACCGACCATTATCGAAAGATGAACTATTGCGATTGCAACAAATTGTAATTGAAAACAGCCGTTTTGTAAGTTTAGGATTTAGGAAGGAAGGTGGATTTGTAGGAGAACATGATCGTAGTACCGGCGAACCTATACCAGAACATATATCAGCGCGCTGGCAAGATATTGACATCTTGATAGATGGCATGTTAAATACATGCAATTTATTAGAAGAAGGCAACTTTCACCCTGTTTTGGCAGCAGCGAAAATAGCATTTGGCTTTATTTTTATTCACCCTTTTGTTGATGGAAACGGAAGAATACACCGTTACCTTTTTCATCACCTTTTAGCAAAAATGAAGTTCACACCTCAGGGAATTATTTTCCCGGTTTCGGCGGCTATCCTTGAAAGAATTAATGACTACCGAAAAGTGTTGGAGAACATATCTCAACCTTTAATCGATTTTATCGAATGGCGAAAAACCAACGACAACAATATAGAAGTGCTCAATGATTCCATCGATTATTATCGTTATTTTGATGCTACTCTTCAGTCTGAATTTTTATTTGAATGTGTCGAATATACAATCAATAAAATAATTCCGGAAGAGGTCGCATACCTGCAAAATTACGATGCAATGAAATCATGGCTCGACGATCGCTTCCAAATGCCCGATAAAACAGTGGCTTTGTTGATCCGCTTTTTGGAGCAAAATAATAGCAAGATATCCAGGCGCGCAAGAGATAAGGAATTTTCGGCTTTGACTGATGAAGAAACAGAGGAAATAGAGAAGAATTTCAAGATTTGTTTCGAAAAACAATAGGGCTGGTTCATGTTTTCTCTGGAAAGATTTTACCTCATTCTTGCTTCCATCAGTTTTAATACCGCCGATGAGACAACTTCAACATTACAATACAGTTACAGCATCAACAATCCATTCTCTCTTAATTGTTTAATCGCAGTATTATTCCAGAAAAGCACAAAATCCTCACCGGTTTGTGCTTCAAATGATTTTTCCAATTCTGCAAAAGGAGTTAGAGCTGATTGGCTGACAGAAATTTTGGAAATTTGCGCGAACAACCAATTGCCCTCTTCATGTTTCAGATGAATCACCAAATCCTGTTTTTTATTCGGGAAAGATAGTTCAGCCATTTCATAAGTCTGATTTTTTTTCTTCCTGGTATAATATCGAATAATTGGAATTCCACCCAGCCAAACGATTCTAGCATGAGGTTTTAACGGCTCATATTCCGCATTATCAATTGTCTGCTGAATATATTTCGGAAGGATCGTGGTTCGGGGCACTTTAAAATCGAACCAATCCTGAAGCGGAAGTTCGAAGCCAATTTCGTGCATATAATTGAAAAGTGATTTTTTAAGTCCTTCACTGAAAAGTTCATGATTTGCTCCGGTTGGATCGCTATGAATCAAATCGTTGTTGCCGAACGTTCCTGGCTTTTCATTTTCAATTTTCACGTTAAACTGACCCGGATTTAAACCAATCGGACTATGAGCCGTCATTGCAAACTGGTGCCAGAATCCCGACTGAACAACTCCGGCTTCGAACAACTGCCTAACAACTTCAAGCGAATCGATGGTTTCCTGTGCCGTTTGCGTGGGAAATCCATACATCAGATAAGCATGAACCATGATACCAGCCCGCGTGAAATGGTCTGTCACTTTTGCAACCTGGGAAACACTCACACCCTTGTTAATCAACTTTAACAATCGGTCGGACGCCACTTCAAGTCCTCCCGAAACGGCGATACAACCCGATTCTTTCAACAACAGACACAAATCGAAACTGAAGCTTTTTTCGAAACGGATGTTGGTCCACCATACGACTGTAAGTTTTCGGTGGATGATTTCCAAAGCCAGATCGCGCATCAGTACCGGAGGAGCAGCCTCATCCACAAAATGAAATCCGATCTGTCCGGTTTTCCGGATCATTTCTTCCATTCGGTCGCATAAGATCTTCACACTAATGGGTTCGTAGCGACCGATATAATCGAGCGAAGTATCGCAAAAAGCACAGCGACTCCAGTAACATCCGTGAGCCAATGTGAGTTTGTTCCATCGTCCATCGCTCCACAGACGGTGCATCGGATTTACAATTTCAATTACAGAAAGATAAGCATCCAACTGAAGATCCGTATAATCGGGTGTCCCGGTCTCAGCCTGCGAAAAGTCTGGTTGAGTAGAACCATTCAGGTAGGCAACTTCACAGTTTTCGATTGCAAAGGTTCGTTTTAATTCAACTTTGCTGCGCTTCTCTTCAAGGTACTCAATAAGGTTTAGCAACGGAGCTTCACCATCGTCGAGCATAATAAAATCAAGGTAGTTAAAAACGCGGGGATCGGTTAGTGAACGCAGTTCTGTATTGGCAAACCCGCCTCCCATCACAACTTTAATTTCGGAAAAGTTCTTTTTAATATACTGTCCGCATTTGAATGCACTATATAAATTACCAGGGAAAGGCACGGAAAAAGCTACGAGGGTGGGTTCATAAAACTCAATTTTCTTTCGAAGCAAACTAAGCAAAAGCTTGTCAATAAAACTATCGGGATCAAGCAATGCGGTTTCCAACTCGTCGAACGTTGCAGCCGATCGTCCCAGGCGCTCGGCGTAGCGGCTGAAACCAAAGTGCGGATCGATCGCCTCCTTTATCAGGTCCGAAAGATCTTCAAGGTATAACGTAGACAGGTGCTTGGCTTTATCACGCGCTCCCATAGTTCCAAAAGCCCACTCCAAATCTTCGTTCTGGGCAAAACGGTCAGCTTCAGGCAGATAATTGCCTTCGCAAATCAGATGAGTCAGGGTTACATTCTTATCCTGCAAAAAGGCAATCACCTGATCAATGGTCTGAATGTAGCTGTCACGCAGGTTATAAATCCGTTGTCCGTTAGCTGACAATGCCAGTTTTGAAGCTTCAATTTCCTGAAAAACAGCTTTCAATCCTTCCGAAGAAAACAAAGCCAAAATCGTTTCAATACCAAGATCGCACTGGTACGACTGGATCGACCTGGTATTTAAGAACCCTTTCAGATAAGCTGTTGCAGGATAAGGCGTATTCAGTTGGGTAAACGGTGGTGTTATCAGAAGTACTTTTGGATTCACGATCTAAACTTTTAGCGATTTGTAAAAGTAATGCAAATCTAAACCACTTTATTGCTTTCGTAATCCGATTGCATTTTGTACCAAAGCCAGCAATGGACACCCAATAATAAGTAACACCAGGCATATCGTCAGAATCTTTCCAGGTCCATTCCTGTCAAATGCCTTTCCGGCAACAAGGCGCGATGAAGCAATTCCGCAAGCAAAAAACAAAAAGAACAGCGAGGAATTCTGAATACCGATCTCGCGACCATACAGCGCAATAAATGAAATTAGTCCGCCGTAAGTAATCATGATAATAAGCACATTTAACGATGGACGGATCGAATTTTTATCAAATAAGTTATTGAGACGAAACTGAACACGTTTTCTATTCTCCGATCGTTGGGGAAGATGAATAAGATAGGCACATGCAAAACTTGCCAGGCTGATAAAGAGTACTGAAACAAACATAGTCGCAAATGTATTCAATATTGGCCGCTGCTATCGGGTTATCATGTTAACAAAATGGGAAGAGACCATTAAGATCTGCTACACTACTTGGCTTCAGCCTGTTTGGATTAGCTGTTTTGTACAATTAACATTAAAGCCAGTTATCAGAGGATACCACGAACTGTTATTAAGAATAGAAATATTTTAACTTTGCCTCAATTAATACTCAAAGATGAATAATGATCCTGCATATAATGCCAATATTATCGTAACCAATAAGCTGGAGGATGAACTTGGAAAGATCCTGACACGCTACCCTCAGGATAAAATATTCCTGGTTACTGAAGAAAACTGCGATCAATTTTGTGTTCCTCTCATTAATCACACACCTGGATTTGAACATTTTAAGAAAGTGGTCATTCCATCAGGCGAAGAGAATAAGAAGCTCTCGTCAGTTGAAATGATCTGGCTTTTCCTGAGCCAGAACGGCGCTGATCGTAAATCATTGGTTGTCAATCTTGGCGGTGGAATGCTTACTGATCTGGGAAGTTTTGCAGCCTCAACAATCAAAAGAGGAATGGACTTTGTGAATATTCCTACTACCCTTTTGGCACAGGTTGATGCATCGGTTGGTGGGAAAACAGGATTCAACTTCAACGGATTAAAGAATGAAATCGGGGTGATCAATCAGCCAAATACTGTTTTGATTGACACACGGTTTCTGCAAACGATTGACAGTCAAAATTTCATTTCCGGATATGCCGAAATGATCAAACACGGACTGATTAATTCTGTGGATCATTTGGAAGAAGTTCGCAATTACAACCTTGCGAATCCTGATCTTGAAGTACTTCGTGGAATAATTGCCCGTTCGGTAGCCATCAAAGATTTCTTTGTTTTCAAGGATCCCAACGAACGGAATATCCGCAAGGCGTTGAATTTCGGACATACAATCGGTCACGCATTCGAAAGTGCCGCACTATATTCGGGAAAACCAATTCTTCACGGATATGCTGTCGCTTACGGAATTATTGCAGAACTGTATCTTTCTCACAAGGTATGTAATCTTCCTTTGACCGTACTCAATGAATTATCGGATTGGTTGATATCAGTTTACGGAAAATATACAATTGATGAGCGCCAGTTTGAAGCTTTCTACCAGTTAATGACGCACGACAAAAAGAATGAAGGGACGCGCGTCAATTTCACGCTGATCCCGGCTGTCGGAGAGGTGGCTATCAATCAAAATTGTGACAAAGCCCTTATATTCAAAGCTTTGGAATATTACAAAAAACTTTCTATTTGAAGATTATCCATGCAATATACCATCACGAAAGAAGATAAAATACTGAAAGGGGAAATCACACTTCCTTCATCCAAAAGCATCAGTAACCGAATATTGATCATTAACTCATTAAGTTACTCACCTTACGAGATTGATAATCTTTCGGACAGCGATGATACGAAAGTGATGGAGGCTGTTTTGAACGCAAACACCAATCATTTTGATATTGGACATGCAGGAACAGCCATGCGATTTCTGACCGCCTTTTTGTCGAAGATAGCCGGAGAATGGATAATAACCGGATCAGAAAGAATGCAGCAACGTCCTATCGGGATTTTGGTTGATGCATTGAGAAAGATGGGGGCAATAATTGAATACACAGATAATGAAGGTTTTCCTCCATTGAAAATTACCGGAACAGCTTTAAAAGGCGGGGTAATTGAACTTGATGGAAGTATCAGTAGCCAATATATTTCCGCTTTGCTCATGATTGCACCAACCGTTCAGGGCGGAATGACGCTGAAATTATTGAACCAAATCACTTCAAAACCATATATCGAGCTCACGCTGAAGTTGATGAAGAAGTTTGGAATACAGCATTCCTGGAAAGGAAATGAGATCAGAATTGCTGAGCAAGCCTATCAACCAGTAAAATTCGCTGTCGAAGCTGATTGGTCAGGAGCGTCGTATTGGTACGCAATGGCTGCACTTTCCGGTAAATGTGATCTGCTTCTTAAAGGATTGCGACTTAACAGTCTACAAGGTGATGCGGCTCAATCGGAATGGTTCGAAAACTATTTTGGCGTTCAATCGAAACAAGTAGGTAACGACATACGCCTGACTAAAAAAGAAGTTCCTGAACTGAAATTATTAGAATTGGATTTTATCGAAAATCCCGATATTGCCCAGACTTTTGCTGTGTTAGCCGTCTGCAAGAAAATCCCTTTCCACTTCAAAGGGTTGACAACATTAAAAATCAAAGAGACGGATCGCATAAAGGCTTTGCAAACCGAATTGTCGAAATTTGGTGCAATACTTACCGAACCGGCAGAAGGGGAACTTGCTTGGGATGGGACCTTTACCAACTCTTTGGTGAATCATCCTATTGCAATCGAAACCTATCACGATCACCGGATAGCGTTGGCATTCGCCCCTGCTGCAATAGTGTATCCTGAAATAGGTATAAACGATCCGGATGTGGTTACAAAATCCTATCCTTCCTATTGGGAGGATTTGAAACAGGTGGGATTTAAGATATTGTAAAGAGGCATTTGCTGTCTCTGCAACACCTGCCTAAATTATCCTGCCAATCTAGGTCTCTTTACACAAATTTGCAAAAATATAGATTTACAAAAACATTCTTAAAAACGTTTGATTATAACGTCACTAATTCGTTCATCTTTTGATGTTACGTTCAATCCAAATCTTAGGGTCACGACTTGTGTGCAGAACCGATGTTACTACGACTATACTATTTTCCTTAACAACAAAATAGTGTACCATGTAAGGAAATTTCTTTACCAAGGCAGTATGGCTGTCTTTATATCTGATAGAAAAAGCAAAGGGATTTTTTTGTAAGCTTTTAATAACAACCTGAACCTGCTTATAAAATTTGATACCCAGTCCGGGTTGCGCTTTATTATACCAATCGATGTAATCAATAATGTCAAGGTTGGCAACAGGGTCAATAATAATACTATATGCCATATTTTAGGTTTATTTCCCTTTGAACCTCTTCCCAATCCCTGAAGCTTTCAGGATGTACCTTAAAATTCTCCATTCGTTGGTCAATAATTGCTTTGTGCCATTCTGGAATGTTGATATTTTCAATGTTTTCAATGCCTTTAACAAAGGAGAGATTTTTCATCAGTTCAATAAAAAGAGACTCTTTATTGTCGGGTATTGTTACTGCAATTTGTTTCATTATCAAATATTTAATGAGTATATGTTCTCTTAAATTAAAAATCCAAATACCAAACAAAAATAAGAATTAAATTTGCAATTATTTGATTACGATCGAATTCGTTTTCTGGATTTCCGCATTACATTGGCTAGTGATCAAAACTAATCTATATTAATGGTTTACAATAATCGGTATTGCTGCCAAAATGTTTTAGAGACAAGGCATGCCAATTCTCTAAAGCCTTGTCTCCATAAATTTAATCCTTATCTTTCTTTATCTCCTGCGATGTATTACCTTTGTTAATCATCCTAAGTAATATGTCGATCCAGAATATCATCCCTGACGAATTCATAAAGTTCCTTTTGGTACTGGTCTTCTCTTTGGTGATCGGCCTCGAACAGCGTCGTCACCATATCACTGAAAATGAAGATCTTCTATTTGGCACCGACCGGACTTTCACTTTCATCGGGCTTTTAGGATATGTATTATTTATTGCTGACCCCAAATCATACCTTCCATTTCTCACAGGGTTTGTTGTAATCGGACTTCTGTTAGCAATTCAATACTTTCAGAAAATCAATCAGCACAACAATTACGGTTTGACCAGTTCGATTTTGGCGTTATTGACTTACTGCCTGCCTATTATGGTTTTCACACAGCCCGTCTGGCTTTTACTGGCATTTGTTGTTGTAATTCTGATACTTACTGAACTGAAAGATCATTTCATCTCCCTTTCGAAGAAAGCATCAGAAATAGAGTTTATAACATTGGCAAAATTCATCGCATTTGCCGGCGTGATTCTTCCACTCCTCCCCGATCAGCCTATTTCGAATCAAATACCCATTTCCCCTTACAACCTGTGGTTAGCCGTGGTAGTGGTTTCAGGAATATCATATATCAGCTATCTTCTTAAAAAATTTGTCTTTCCCGATTCGGGTATCCTTCTAACCGGGATACTTGGTGGATTGTATAGCAGTACCGCAACAACTGTTATTATTGCCCGTCGCGAAAAACAGGGAAATGCTGGAGCACAAGCAGTTTCAGCCATCATGACAGCGAATGGAATGATGTACCTGCGAATACTCGTTTTAGCCTTTCTCTTCAATAGTGCAATTGCGACAGCACTTTCCATTCCGTTCCTTTTCCTTTTTGTGATCTGTATCGTACTTGCTAAAGTATCAGGTAAAAAAGATGATGCAATTTCGCCATCCCTGGCAGATAGTATGAATACTGCAGGAAATAAAAATCCACTTGAACTGAAAACTGCCGTTGTGTTTGGAATACTGTTTGTTTTCTTTGCGATCGTCACAGAATATGTCACCAAGACCTATGGAGGTGCCGGAGTTACATCGCTGGCATTTATCGTCGGAGTTACCGATATCGACCCTTTTTTGTTGAACCTGCTCCAACATCAGGGTGGAATTACTGAAACAACTGTAGCACTGGCTATTATCAATGCAACCAACAGCAACAATATCCTGAAAATGATATATGCGCTTGTTTTGAGCAGCAAAAATTTAAATAAAGGTTTGATTATCAACTTTTCTATTCTGATTTTTTCAGGACTTGCTATCTCTCTGCTATTTTATCTTTTGTGACAATTCATACTTACAAATTACTAAAGTGGACGGTATATAAATTAGGCTCTATGACGGATCGTGTGGGTAAATTTTGCGGCTGCTTTCAAATGGTTTAACAATCGGCTGCTAGCTTTTGGCAACTGGCATGATAGTGCTAACTATTTGACCAGAATCCTTTAAAAATTAATATAATACCAGATTACCACAAATCACCTATCAATGGGAAACATAGATGCTATAAATGGTATTGCCTGTAAATATATCTTACACTTTTAGCAAA
>JAAFHB010000129.1 GCA_010906965.1 Mariniphaga sp.
GGTGATTTTTCAACTTTGAATTTTAAACGGTGTGAAATAGCTCCTGAAATAAAACCGCCAAGTATCATTCCGAAAACCTCAAGTGCCAGCCAGTTCTTCAAAGGGCTTTCACCATTCTCGAAATACTTACTGTAATAGGTTGATTCCATGGCGTGATCTTTATCAACCGCCCCAACAATGGCCACCATCGCGTATTTAATTCCCCCGCTGGCTCCAAGTCCGCGCCCAGACAGGAACATGGCAGATAAGAGCACTAATCCGAGAAGCACTCCTGCCATATAAGGATTCATATATTTTCGTTTTTCCATTCCTCTTTGAGTTTTTTAACTATTTTGATGCTGACCATTAAGACAATTTGATTGCATGGATTGTTTCGGAAATATTTAAACCTGCACAGCAAATATCAGAATATTCGATAAAGGAATTGAATAGAACATGTGCTTAGAATGTTATACTTTGTTAATATAGGGCTGTTTTTTGCCTATTGACTGGCAGATTGTTTAATTTTGCAATTGTTATTACTATTTAAAATTAAAAAGTGAGAATATGAAAACAAAATTATTGGTTAGCTTACTCGCATTTATCATGATTACATCATGTGTCAGCTCCCGAAAATATAAAGATCAGGTAAGCCAGGCGGCACAAGAAAAATCGGCACATGACGCAACAAAGCAGGATCTGGATAAATGTTCTAATACGGTGATTGTCGACCAGAAGAAAATTGCAGATCTTCAGGCAGAACTTGCAATGGCGCAAGAACAAAATACCTTTCTGAAGCAGAACAGCTCTCAGGCTTTGAAACAACTTGAAAATCTGTCTGTGATTTCTAGTTCACAGGCCGAAAGCATCAAAAAGTCGATGGAAAATATGGGAATGAAGGATAATATGATCTTCAGTCTTCAGACATCGCTTGCACAACGCGATTCATTAAATATGGCGTTGGTAATGAATCTGAAAGGTGCAATAGGTAATCTTGACGATAAGGATATCAATATCAAGGTAGATAAAGGTGTTGTTTACATCGACATTTCGGACAAGATGCTTTTCAAAAGCGGAAGCTACAATATTACAGACAAGGCCAGCGAAGTGTTGGGTAAAGTGGCCATGGTGCTAAAAAATCAAAAAGACATCGAATTTATGGTTGAAGGGCATACCGATAATGTTCCATTCAAAAGAGGTGGCGACCTGATCGATAACTGGGATCTAAGTGTCAAGAGGGCAACTGCAGTGATCCGTGTACTTCAGGATAAATATGGTTTAAATCCTGCCAAGATGACTGCCGCAGGCCGCAGCGAATACCAGCCTTTAAATGACAACGAAACAGCAGAAGGCAAAGCAGCCAACAGGAGAACACGCATCGTAATCCTTCCACAGCTTGATCAGTTCTTTAAATTATTGGAACGACCAACAAGGTAGGTTTTAATATTATTAAAATATGAGAAGGGGAACTTAGGTTCCCTTTTTTTATGGGGTTGAATCATTGCAGAGACAAGGCATCCCTTTTCTCTACAGTGATTCAATAATTACTTCTCCCTGAAAAAGAATATCTTTGACCCCTATTCTTCAAAATGAAGGATTCATATTAATTACAGATCAAAGATGACTTTTTCAGAATTAGGGATTAACGAATATATCATTCATGCGCTTGAGAATAATAAGATATCTATTCCAACAGATATTCAAAAACAGGCGATTCCGCATATCCTCCACAAAAAACAGGATTTAGTGGCCGTTGCACAAACCGGAACAGGTAAAACAGCAGCGTTTTGTTTGCCTATATTACAATCAATCGACCCAATGTTACCCAAAATACAAGCATTGGTATTGGTTCCTACACGTGAGCTGGGACAGCAGGTTGCGCGTGAATTTTTTCTCTTTTCAAAATATTTACCTCGTGTATTTGCCGAATCGGTATATGGTGGTGCCCCCATCGACGAACAGATACAGAACCTCAAACGTGCCACACATGTTGTGGTTGCGACTCCAGGCCGGTTAATCGACTTGCTCGAACGAAAAGCGCTTAGTCTAGAAGACCTTAACTTCCTGGTATTAGATGAAGCCGACGAAATGATTAAGATGGGTTTCAAAGCTGAAATAGATGAGATTCTGAAATCGTGCAAAGAAGGAATAACAAAGTCGCTGTTCACCGCAACAATGCCCAAAGATGTCAGACAATTGATTAAAGAATACCTGGGCGCCGATGCAGTAGAAATACGTATCAATGAAGAGGAGCTGATTAATCAGAAGATTGAGCACCAATTTGTTGTTTATAAAAAAGGGATGAAGCTTGAGTATTTGAAAGCTTTATTGAATGCTCGCACAGAACAGCGCGGAATTTTGTTTTGCCGGACCAAGATTGCTGCCAAACGGCTATCAAAACAACTGGCTGGCTTTGTAGTATCGGCTGATGCCATTCATGGTAACCTCAACCAGGAGTCGCGTGAAAAAGTAATGCGCGGATTCAAAAATGGCAGAATTAATTTACTGATTGCTACGGATATTGCCGCCAGGGGAATCGATGTAAAAGATCTGGATTATATCATTCACTACCATTTAGCCGAAAAATCAGAACAGTATACACATCGCAGCGGAAGAACGGCACGTGCAGGGAAATCGGGCCTTTCTGTGAGTTTTGTGAAAGAGGATGAGATGAATGAAATAAACGCTCTTGAGACGCAACTCAACATTCAGTTTACAGCTTTGCAGGTGAAGGTCGCGCCCGAATTGCAGCCCGGCCCGCCAATTACTATTTATATGAATATGGGATACGGCCAAACTTTTGACAAAGAGAGTTTAAAAGACTTTCTGGTCGAAGAAGCCGGACTCGATCGGATCGATATCTATAATGTTGTCGTTGAAGAAAACCGTTCCTGCTTTAATGTCCCCCCCAAATACGAGCAGCAGATCTTTCTAAATTTGAAGGGGATGAAATTTGCCCACCGGAATATGAAGCTCACGCTGGACGAAGAAAACAGTAAACGGAATATTTATTGAAAATATCGGCAATTGGGGAACAATATCATTACATTTGTTCCGGAGGTGCCGGTAATTGTAATTCATAAAAAGACTGTATATGAAAGATCCGAAAATAAAACGTGCTGCAAATGATTTTCCCGTTGTTTGTGTAGGCGGTTCAGCCGGTGGTCTCGATGCCTATATCCGCTTGCTGCAAAATCTGCCAAAGGATATGGATGTAGCGATCGTTATCGTTAATCATGTAAGAACATTGACGACCATGCTTCATGAGATTCTTCCACGTTATACAGATATGCCGGTTAAGTTGATCACAGAAAAATTGGATATTAAACCGAACCATGTATTTATCATTCCGGAGCAACGCGACTTGCACGTTCTTAACGATGAGTTTCGTCTTAAGCCAATTTCAAAGCCCCGTGGTTGGCCCGATGTGATTACCGTTTTCCTGCGTTCGATGGCACAAAACTGGGATGGAAAAATCATTGCTGTGATTGTCTCCGGTTATGATGGCGACGGAGCAGAAGCACTCTGCGAAATAAAGAAAGTGGGAGGTATCACCATCGCACAAAAACCTTTGACAGCAACCCAGCCTGATATGCCTGAAAGCGCAATAGCAAGCGGATGTATCGATTATATACTTTCACCCGAAGATATCGCACAACGAATTATTAAAATTGCGCACTCGGATAAGGCGGAAAACTAGTACTGGTTGTAGCCCGTTTAAAATTCGTAAAGCCAAACCGGAAAACAAATTGTTAAAGAATGTGATGCCCTGACAAATTCACAAGCATCTCAATTAACATTCTTGCAGTCATGAAAATAAAGGATCACCTGTTTGAGTTTGAAGATCTGTCCTGGTTCCCGGATACTATCCGTGAAAGCATGACAGATTATTTACGTTACCTAATAACCACACTCAACTTTTACCGGCCCATTATCCCTTTGGTCATTGAGGGATTAAAGCAGACAAATTCAGACCAGATAGTAGATTTGTGTTCAGGCGGTGGTGGTGCCATTGAACAAATTCAAACAAACCTGAACCAACTATCTGATATTGAAATAAAGATTACACTCACCGACAAGTTTCCAAACAAAAATGCTTTCGAATTTATTTCTTCAAAAACAAACGGTAGTATTTCATTCTCAGATGCTTCAATTGATGCCTCTGATGTTCCGGCGACTTTAAACGGATTCAGAACGATATTCTCCGGGTTCCATCATTTCAATAACGATTTTGCAAAAAAGGTACTGAATGATGCAGTTGATGCCAAATGCGGAATTGGTATTTTTGATGGAGGGAATAAGAATATCCTTGCTATTATAGGTATTCTGATCTTACACCCTATCCTATTTTTCCTGTTCACACCTTTCTTCAAACCATTCAGATTTTCAAGATTACTTTTCACATATATCATTCCAATCATACCATTTTGTACCGTTTGGGATGGAATTGTTTCGATCATCCGTTTATACAAACCAAACGAACTTCTGAAAATTGCCCATGAAGTTGAAAGTGAAAATTATTTTTGGGAAGCTGGCAAAAAGAAAAGTAATTTTGGGTTGAAGGTTACCTATTTAATCGGTTACCCGTTGGTGAAAAGATAAGATAAATAAGGTTTGCATATTGCGTGTTTATCTCGGCGCCACCAGAATTAAAATCCGAAAATAAGGCATTTACAGATCATGTTTCAATGTCGTTTAGTGAAGTAAATTTGTTTTAACTCCGTAGGAGTTATTCTCCGCTAAACGACATTGGATCATGTTTTTCTATTCCGACCTGCATTGCCAATTCATAATTCCTGATTTGATAGATTTCAGAAAATAGAATGACCGGGTGAGTGTCATTGATATTAGCACTCACCCGGTCATTCAAAATTTAGGTCTTATTCAACAACCGCAGAAAAACCGCCGGCAGATAACATTTTCACTGGCAACTGATCTGCCTTTTTCACCGAAATTTCATTTGCAATAAATGACTTGCCATCAGCGCCATCAGAAATCAGTTTTGCAGTGTAAGTCTTTCCTCCAGTCAGAAAACCAAGGTCTAAAGTAATTGACTTTTCTGTCATTTCGCCATTAATTCCGCCGATAAACCATTTCTCGCCCGAGCGACGTGCCATTACAACATCGCGACCCGGATAACCATAAATCATTTTGGACTCGTCCCAAACAGTAGGCAATTGTTTGACAAAACTTTGCACCTCGGCAGGTAATGCTCTATATACCTCAGGGAAATCGACAAGATGAACAACGCCTGACTCAAATACAACTGTCAAAGCCAGTTCGTTGGAATAAGTGGTGAGGTGTTTATTCACCTTATACGTCAGTCCAAAAGGGGTGTAATCCATTGAGCCAATAGCATTGCGTGTGAAAGGTATAATGGTATTGTTCCAAACAGTCGTTTCCGGATAGGTTGGACGAAACATATAACACTCCTCGCCTGGAATTGACTCCATCGACACGAGGTTTGGCCATGTCCGTTGCCATCCGCGTGGTAAGGTGCAGCCATGAAAGTTGACCATCACATGAAAATCGGCAGCATCTTTCAGGATGCCCATGTATTGCTGAATAATGTGCTGTTTATCGCTTTGAAAGAAATCGACTTTCACCCCTTTGACACCCCATTTCTGCAGTTTCTCAAATTCGGCCCTGCGCTGAGCCGGATCGAACATGATATCGCGGGGTGCTTCGGTAACGGTGTTGTGTGGTCCGCCCGAATTGTACCACAGCCAGATACCAACGTTCTTCTGCTTGGCATATCCGATCAGTTGCTCAATATTGCCGCCTTCCATCATGTTCCAGTTGGCATCGACAAGGAAGTAAGGAATTCCCCATTCGGACGAAAAGTCGATAAACGGAATCATGCGTTTATATATTTTCGGACTTGCAGGATCTGCCCACCAACTCCACGAAGCCAATCCGGGCTTAACCCACGAAGCATCTGCAATTTTGGAGGATTCGCTTAAGCCATTCACCATTGTTGAAGCGGCAATTTTAGAAGGATCTTTCGCAATCATAATAACGCGCCACGGAGTTGCCCATGGTAATTCTTTACTTTGAGGATTGGCATTCCCAAGGCCCATTGCCTCTTTTTCACCTGGATAGCGTACAGTGTACAAACCACCGGGAGCGCTTTGAGCGAGGCGTGAGCCGCAGAATGAACCATCAAGACCAGCCTCTGTCATTAGAACCCAGGCATTTGAAGTCTGAAATAAACCACCAAAGCACCATCCTTCAGCTTCAGGCGATGATTCCCCAATTGGAGTTCCGTTCGTAAAATTACGCTCATAACCAGGAGAATACTTTGTGATACTGTCGTAAGGTTCAATCCATGCTTTTCCCTTTTCTGCAAATTTAAATCCGGAGATCTCATTTGTAATTTCGTAATTGCCATTAGCACTCTCGGGAAAACGATAGCGGAATGCGACCCCGTCATTCCCGGCACGAAGTACCAGTTCAATTTTGGCTTTCTGTTCATTTTCGAAAGTCAACACAAGTTCATTTGCTGAATATTCACATTCAAGTTGTTTACCAACAAGCAATTTATAATTTTCAGAAATAGACCGCTGTTTCGACTCAGATACAAACGATAACTTTTCAATAAACTGCGCATCATTCCGGCTGATTCCCAGTGGAGATTCCCCAATTACAAGGGTATCGGAAAAACCAGCGGTATAAAACAAGCGGCTCTCTTTTTCGAAGACTTTAAAACTGATTTTACTATCGGGCGATTTTATAACCCATTCCGTTTGTTGTTTTGAGCATCCGCCTAAAGCGAAGACCAAAGCCAACGAAATTAATGGCAATAACTTTACAATTCTCATATCAAGTGGCTGTTAGTTAATTAATTTGCTGATTCAAACTGTTGTAAAAACCTTACATCATTTTCGAAGTAAAGGCGTAAATCGTTGACGCCGAACTTAAGCATGGCAATCCTTTCGATTCCCATTCCAAAAGCATATCCGGTATATTTTTTACTGTCAATTCCTGATGCTTCAAGAACATTGGGATCGACCATGCCACATCCCAGAATTTCGAGCCATCCGGTGTATTTGCACACGTTACAACCCTTTCCGCCACAAATCGAACACGAGACATCGACTTCGGCCGAAGGTTCGGTAAACGGGAAGTAAGAAGGACGCATCCGTATCTCGGCATTCTCACCAAAAAGTTCCTTGGCATAATAAAGCAAAGTTTGTTTCAGGTCGGCAAACGACACATTTTCGTCGATGTACAACCCTTCAATCTGGTGAAACATACAGTGAGCACGGTACGAAATGGCTTCATTCCTGAAAACACGTCCCGGTGTTACCGTGCGAATCGGTGGTTTCATCGTCTCCATATCGTGAACCTGCACCGAGGAAGTGTGGGTACGCAACAGCACATCAGGATTGGTCTGGATGAAAAATGTATCCTGCATATCGCGGGCCGGATGTTCCTCAGCGAAATTCAATGCACTGAATACATGCCAGTCATCCTCTATTTCAGGACCTTCAGACACAACAAAACCTAACCTTTTAAATATATCGAGTATTTCGTTTTTGACAATTGAGATGGGATGACGTGTTCCTAATTTCATCGGCTCGCCCGGAAGCGTAAGATCGACACCCAAACCAGCAGATTTCTGTTCTGTGAGACCTTCTTTCAGCAGATTGATCTTTGCGAGTGCAAATTCTTTCAATGTATTCACCGCAGCACCAACCTCTTTTTTCTGATCGGCCGATACATTACGGAATTCCTCAAATAATTTAGAGATTTCACCCTTTTTACTAAGGTACTTGATGCGAAGCTCCTCGGCTTCCTCAACAGATTTGGCGACAATTCCTTCAATCTCCTGCTGTAATTCTTTGATGCGCGTTAACATTGCAATCCTTATTTTGTGTGAGCTGCGAAATTACAAAAAATATGGCGTTTAGGCATTGGTTTCAATAATGCATTTACCTCAACCAATAATAATTCACATATAAATAAAGTTTATTTGTTTTCAGAAACCGCCAGTCCAACAAAAGAATCGGCAGTGCCGTAATATAAAAACCATTTGTTTTTGAAAAAGACCAATCCTTCGGAAAATGTCGTTCCTGCTGCGTATTGCCCGGTCATTTCGTGAGGCAGCGTTGGTTTAAGGATATATGAGTCTGTTCGATGAATAATTTTTTCAGGATCATTCAGATCGAACAGTACTTCACCAACCGAATAAGTTCCTTTCGGTAAAGTACTTGTGGCATTTTCGTTTACTGCATTTTTTCCATTGTAGAGAAGCAAAATACCTTTGTCTGTCATTAATGCAGGCGGGCCACATTCGGTCAAATCACTGTCAAATTTCCCCGGACGGGTGGTCATGATCTTTTTTAGTTCTCCGTTTTTATCCAACAGCGGATTCCAGTCCCACAGATTTTCGGACCAAGCAAGGTTCACGAATTGCTCACCCCAATACATCCAGTACTTGCCATTTATTTTCGCTACGATGGGCCTGCCATTAACCATCTTTGTAATAATAGATGCTGATTTGGAAGCTAAATCTAAAAACTTGCCATTAGATGCCTTGGCAAGTGCCGGACCTTTTTTCTGCCAGTGAAACAGATCTTTAGAGATAGCGATTGAGAGACGGGGAACCTTGTAATTCCAGCTTGTATAAGCTATAACATACAAACCTTCAGCAGTCTCTACAATACGTGGATCTTCGCATCCTCCGGGATAATCATATTTATTGAACTCATCGTTATCCGGAAATAGGACGGGCTCTTTAAAGTTTTTGAAATGAATTCCATCTTCGCTGACAGCCAAACCAATACGGGAGGTGCGCCCCCCTAATATCGCCTTTGGATTATCCTCGCTGCGAGTGAAGAGGTACACTTTTCCATCTTTAACAATGGCAGCAGGATTAAACACATCCGCTTTTTGCCATTTCACCAGTTCCTTCTTTACCGGACAGAAAAATGTCAATGTAGAGTCTGCCTTGACGATTGGATTCTCCTTCGTCTTTACAAAGGTACCCAAATCCCATTTTCCCTGCGCCTGAGATAGGTAACCTGATGCAACCAGGAATATAACCAGTACTAATCCCGCATTAATTTTAAGTATCCGGCGAAAGCAATTCGGCAAAAGCCAATTTGTCTTATTCTGTCCGCCAACAGATTGCACACCAGTATTTACCATATCTCAAATTTTTAAAATATTATTTCTATATCAGATAATATACTATTCATCGAATTGTCGCATTGTCAAATTATCAAATTGCCTCATTGTCAAATTTATAAACCTTCAATCTGAGGCGCATAGAACTTTTGATTTTTATTCATGGAGGCAGATGCACCTGTATCTTTCTTCCATCTTATACCCCGGGTTACACAATCCGGAATAAATTTCCTTACAAAAACGAACTATTCATTTCCGGATCGCTTACTCGGGGCTAATAACATTTAACCCATTCTGGGTTACGCTTCACCATTATTCCGGAATACAATTATCGAATCGTCAAATTGCTTCATTGTCTAATCATTTCTTTTTTACTAACCCGCTTCTTTCGAGCAGTGGTTCTATGGAAGGTTCCTGTCCGCGGAAAGCAACATACAGTTTCATCGGATGTTCAGTTCCACCTTTTTCAAGGATGTTTTTGCGGAAGGAAGTGGCAGTGGTTTTATCAAAAATTCCATTCTTTTTGAAAACCGAAAATGCGTCTGCATCGAGCACTTCAGCCCATTTATATCCGTAATAACCTGCCGCATAACCACCTGCAAAAATATGGGAAAAGGCGGTACTAAGACAACTCCCTGTCACAGGTTTAAACGATTCAGTGGAGGCAATTGCTTTTTGTTCGAATTCAACGATATCGCCTTTCATTGGTGTTGTAATTGAATGCCACGCCATGTCGTTCATGCCAAAACTCAACTGGCGTTCACTCGCATATCCCGCCTGGAAATTTTCGGCATCAATCAACTTTTGAACAAGTTCTGCTGGAATTTTCTCACCTGTCACATAATGCACTGCAAACAGATCGAGCCACTCTTTTTGGGTTGCCCAATTCTCCATCACTTGTGACGGTAACTCTACAAAATCGCGGTAAACATTGGTTCCGGACTGACTTGAATAGACTGTCTTGGCCATCATCCCATGTAGGGCATGACCAAATTCGTGTAGAAAAGTGGTTACTTCGTTAAATGTCAACAGCGAAGGTTTCGTTTCGGTTGGCTTCGTAAAATTGCAGACAATTGTGACAATAGGCCTAATGACTTTCCCATTCACGTTGCTTTCAGGTCTCAGATCGTTCATCCATGCACCACCACTCTTACCCTCACGAGGGAAGAAATCGAGGTAAAGTACCGATAGAAACGAACCATCTCCATCAAAAACTTCGTAAGCTGTGGCGTCGGGATGATAAACAGGAATCGCTTTATTCTCCTTAAACGTGAGTCCGTAAAGTCGGTTGGCAAGATCGAAAACACCCTCCCGTACTTTCTCCAGTTGAAAATAAGGCTTCACCTGCTGTTCATCGAAACCATAATACGCATTTTTGAGCTTTTCGGAATAATAACCCCAGTCCCAACGCTGTAGCGGCTCTTTTAATCCTTGTTTTTTTGCAAATTCCTGAACTTCGGCATATTCTTTTTCTGCTGCCGGACGTGAAGCGATGTGTAACTGATTGATAAAATCATTGACCCGTTTTGGATTTTCAGCCATCCGTTCAGCAAGAACATATTCTGCATGGTTTTTAAAACCCAATAGTATTGCCTTCTCCATCTTGAGATTAACCGTTTTACGGATGATCTCCTCGTTATTTTGGTCGTTTTTCTGAAATCCGCGCGAAGTATAAGCGCGGTACATTTGTTCGCGAAGTTTGCCATTATCGGCATATTTCATAAAACCTACGAAACTGGGTCCTTGTAATGTGAATATCCACCCTTCTTTTCCTTTTGCTTTGGCCGCTTGTGCAGCTGCCTCGCACTCAGATTCCGGAATTCCCGACAGGTCCTTTTTATCGGTTATATGAAGTTGATAGGCATTAGTCTCGGCAAGAACATTTTCGCCGAATTTCAACGAAAGCTGCGACAATTCAGTCGTTATCTCTGCATACCGTTTTTTTGCATCCCCTTCAAGATTAGCACCACTACGTACAAACCCAAGGTATTTCTTCTCCAATAACTGAAGATCTTCCGGTGTAAGCGTAAGCTGCTCTTTTTGCGCGTAAACCGCCTTTACTTTACCGAAGAGTTTTTCGTTTAACGATACATAGTTTGAAAACTCCGAGAGTTTTGGTGAAACTTCGCGGGTTATCGCTTGTATTTCATCATCTGTTTCTGCAGAGTTCAGGTTAAACAGAACGCTTGTTGCACGTTCCAACTTTTCGCCACATATTTCGAGCACCACAATCGTATTTTGAAATGTAGGCTGATCAGTATTGTTAATTATTGCATCTACCTCATCTTTCGCTTCTTTTAAAGCTGCGTCGATTGCAGGGATAAAATGCTCGTGCTTAATTTCCTGAAAAGGAGGTGTTTGATGTGGTGTATTCCATTCCACTAAAAGCGGATTGGTCTCTTTTATTTCATTTTGCGAATAACCTGTCGTCATACCGGATAATAAAATTAGTCCTATTAATAAATTGATTTTCATACAGTTTAATTTAGATTTCTGTGGTTAGCTCAGATGTGCATTATGTAAGATAAATCATAACTCGTAATTCAATATCGTTTTGTTAAGAATAACTCCGTAGGTGTTGCCAGTAAATAACCTCCGGTTTCAACCGGAGGAAAGAAAATGAAGTTAACTCTGTAAGAGTGGCCTAAGTCGATTCTTTTTCATTCGATTACGGGGAACTATGGAGTCGAAATGAACCTTCTTAACTAAAGAACATCGATTCCTACTTCGTAATTCATAATTGATAATTCGTAATTCCTACTTCGTAATTCATAATTCATAATTGTTTTATCTTCTTTTTGTTTTATCCTTCATCACGCTCCATCCAAATTTGCCGATTCGTTTGCCGAGAGAATAATAGGTTCCGTGCGAATAAGCCATTATTCCGGAAGCGGCAAGATTGAATGCCCCGGTTTCGGAATCGATAAACCGATCGTCAGCAATGATATTGACAACATCGGCGATGAACATGTCATGAGAACCCAGTGATTTGATCTCTTTCACTTTACACTCGATAGAAATAGGAGCTTCAGATACGATGGGACATTTTACGATAGTTGCGGCTAACGGTGTGAGTCCACTCTCTTTAAATTTGTCGAAATCACGACCCGATTTCACACCGCACCAGTCAGTTGCTTTCGCGATATCGGCAGTTGTCAGATTGATCACAAACTCTCCCGATTGTTTAATCATGTCGTGTGAATACCGTTCCGGACGCACCGAAATATAACACATTGGCGGGTCGGTACAAAGCGTTCCCAACCATGAAACGGTCAGCAGGTTCATCTTTCCGTTCATATCACCGCAACTAATCAGCGCTGCCGGCAACGGATAAACCATATTGCCCGGTTTCCAGTTTTGTTTTCCCATTTTCATCAAATTTTGACAAAAATACGAAAATCGAATCAGACAATTAGCTGCGCTGAACTTCGTTTTGGCGATTCGTCCATGCGGTTAGAATACAAAAGCCCAACGACAGAATAGTCATTGGGCCTTTGTATTTCGTATCCTGGTTTGTGAAATCAGCAAATACCAGCACATGCAATCAGTCAACGGAACATCACAACTGATTATTGCACTGCCGGAATAATTAATCTACAATCCCGGACAAACTGAATTACAACTACGTTGCAACAAAATGGCTGCGTAGCAGCTTCATCTTTGTAGCAAAAATCACAATCAACGAAACAAGCCACTTCGTGGCGAAATTTCTGTAATAAAAAATAGCATTTAAATCCCGTGAAGAATTATATTTAGACAGTCTCAGACATGACGCTTTCTGGCACATAGCGATCGCTATCCTGGACTTGATTTGCCTTAAGTTCAGCAGGTACGAAAACAGATTTGCCAGAATGTACTTGATTACCTTTCCCTTTAAATACTGTACGCCAGATAATTTTGATGTCCATGAGTAACGACCAATTATCAACATAGAACATATCGTATTCTACTCTTTTTTCCATTTTCCACAATTCATCCGTTTCGCCACAGTAACCATTGATCTGCGCCCAACCTGTAATACCAGGTTTCACATAGTGGCGGATCAGGTATCGCTTAATCAATTCAGAATATTGCTCCGTATGTTTTAACATATGGGGACGGGGTCCGATTACTGACATTTGTCCCAAAAAAACATTAATGATTTGAGGAAATTCATCAATATGCGATTTTCGCAGAAACTCTCCTACCGGCGTAATCCGGCTGTCGTTGACCGAGGCTTGCTGGATATCCGAAAGAAAATTTGGCCTCATAGTTCTGAATTTTAAACATTTGAAAGTTTTGTTGTTGAAACCGGTTCTTTTCTGGCGAAAGAATACCGGCCCTTTTGACGTTACTTTGATAATCAGTGCCACGATCGGGAGGAGCCATGAGAATATAAAAACAAGGAAGAACACGGTGAAAATGATATCAAATAGCCTTTTTGTAATCCTTGCCATTACAAAGTCGCGAGGCGTCTCATGCGGATTTAGAAGTTCTATTGCGGCGTCTGTTGCGAAATTTTGCTGCAGTTTAAACGGATGGTTTTTACCCATCACAAATCGTAATCTCACACCATTTTTATCACAGTTAGAAATAAGTTGTTGTTTATAGGCCAGATTATCATTGTTATGGAAAGAAAAAACCATATTAACACGATGTTTCCTGATAAGTTCCTCCAGATTCGGCAGCGTACCCAAAATATCATTTTGTACTAATTCATTATCAGTTAGAATAAATCCAAGAAACTTATACCCCAGTATTGGATTACTTTCAAGAACCCTCCGCAACAGGTTCGCCTTTTCGCAAGTTGAAATAATCACTGTGCGGATCGTGTTTAAACCCTTTTTCCGCTTGTTCTTTAAATATTTATAAATTAGAAAATAAGAAATTATTGTCCCGAAATAATAGAAAACGAAAAATTCTGCAAAATACTGACGTGAATAATAATCCGGTAGGAAAAGAAATGCCGTTGCAGAAGCGAAAAGACTAAATATTAGTATCTTCCTCGTTATTCGAATAATGCGGTTCGAAAATCCTTTTTGTAGATAGATGGTTTTCCCCGGAAACGCAAAATAAGCCATAAACCAGCAAGCATTGAAATGAAGGAAATATATCAAGTGCGGATGCATCCTATAGAGGTAACTAGCATCAAATCTAAAAATGGGAAAAAAAACAAGGCTGCTATTTAGAATTAAGAGATCAACTAACAAATAGATTGGAAACAATTCCTTTTCGAACGATTTCATAATAAGAATTTTAGAGGTATAGAAAAAAATTACTAGGTAAATATTGTTGAATTTCAGGTATGCCAGCCTTGAAAGCTAAATAATGATTCTTTCTGCTTGTAAAAATATTAACGGACAAATACGGATCAAGTGTAAAATATATATACTTGATGTAAATTTATTATCTGTTTTACGACTTTCTTTACTGCAATGTATTATATTTGTCACCGGAAACATTCAATTTTTTATTAAAAACAGTTCTCACAAAAAACAGACAGGGCATTTAATTCCAAAAAAATAAAGAAAAGCGATAACTATTTTTTAGCCGGTATTAAAAGCAGAGAATACAATAACAGATCACAGTATGAAATTATTACCAATACTTATTTTTTTACTTTCTTGCACCACAGTCTCTGCTACTGACTATTATATCAGTTCATCCGGTAATGATGCAAAT
>JAAFHB010000130.1 GCA_010906965.1 Mariniphaga sp.
CAGAATTTCATTTAGGTTTTTGATTAATAATGGCAAGGTAGATGTCTGCACTAAGTTCTGTTGCTCATCGAAACAAATAAAAAAGACCGTTTTTCAACGGCCTTTTTTATTTGTTTTCAAATTTTGTCTTAATTCGTTGCCTCTGTCTTGGCTTCTTCAGTCATTTTCTTATTTGCAGTAATTGCAAACTCTACCCGACGGTTTTGGCTTTTACCTTCTACTGTTTCGTTCGAAGCAATAGGATCTGCAATTCCCAAACCGGTTGTATGCAGGCGACCCGAGGACAATCCTTTAGAAATCAAATAAGATTTCACCGATTTAGCCCTGTTTTTCGACAATGTCAAATTGGAATTTACATTTCCTGAACTATCGGTATAACCAAAAAGATCAATATTGGTATCCGAATATTCATTAAATACAGGAATTAATTTATCTAAATTTTCTTTTGCCTGTGCTGTTAACGTTGATTTATTGACATCGAACCGCACTGCATCCTCCTTTAGAACCATACGTATTCCTTCGCCAACTCTTTCAACTTCGGCACCCGGCAACGCTTCAGTAATTTTGCGTGCCTGTTTATCCATCTTATTGCCGATAATGGCACCTGTTCCTCCGCCAACTGCGGCGCCTACGACAGCCCCCAAAACGGCATTTCCACCCTTACCAACATAATTGCCTAAAATTCCACCGACAAGAGCTCCGGCAGCAGCACCAATTCCAGTACCTTTTTGAGTATTATTTGCATTCTTAATCGAATTACAACTTGTGAAAGCTGATCCCATCGCAAATAAAACCACTAAACAATAAATCGCTAACTTTCTCATTATTAATATATTTAAACTTTTTAATTAATTTTTTCGAATTGGTAAACAACCTCTTTATTCTGGCCGCCCACATTTATAACATCTATCAACTGGAAAGCAGTTTTGGTCTGATTGGCAACTTTTAACAAAAAGCCTCCCAAAACTTTTTTCGATTTTACACCCGGCTCAACAATTTTCAAACCGAACATCCCCTCCTTATTAATACTCCAAACAATTGGCGAACTAAAAGAGGTACAGTCGGCTTGATTCAGACTCATGCTTCCCTTGTTATTGTTTGAAATAAAAGTCCAGGTACTTCCAATAAAGCATTTTGAATCGGCTATCTGAAAAGTATTCACTTTAATGTAGTCAGACCCTGGAAATAAAACATTGGTAATTTGCCAATTACCTTTTAACGCAACCTGAGCGTGTCTATCAAGCTTTGGAGATAAACCAGGAGCAGGAGCAGTTGACTTACAAGCAAATAATAAAATTGGCAACGACAACATCAATAAAATTTTTCTCATAATAAATCTTGAATTAATAAATTAAATTCGTTCAATCTGTAACAGATTTCAATTGCACAAAGATATTACAGCACTTTATTGAAAGCGTTATACAATTCAAGAAAATAATTACATAATTCACACATTTCAACTACGTGTAAATTTCGTTCAATAAGCTCATCTTTTCAAACGAAAGGTAATGAGTTGACTATTTGGTGTCTTTAATCAATTCAAAATGTTCTTTTTCAGCACTGTTAATGGCGTCGTAAAATTTCTTTGCCAGCTCTTTTAACTTTGCACTGTTCGTGTTTTCATTTCTTAATTCTGCAGCCATCGCATTGGCAAGGCTTGTAGCAACTATATACTGCTTGTCAATATTGTCATGGTGAACGATTGCAGACGATTGGGCCTTGTGAGGTATTGACTTTTTCAAGATTGTATGTAATCTTTTAGCATCTGCGAAACTTTTTCTGGCTTCGTTGTAATGCATAATCTGGTCATTTACATCTTTAGCCTCCCCGGATGCAATTGCATTGGCATGTTTCATAATCGACTGATGATCAATTGTCATATTGGCCTGAGCTTCAGAATAGGTTTGGGCAAAAACATTGAATGAAAAGAATACAAACATCAACGCAACCACAGGAGCGGACATGAATTTTGTTATCTTCATAATATTACATTTTTTTAGTCTGTGAATGGATTCAGAAAGTCATGCGAAAGTTACGATTAATTTCAGATGATGACACATAACTATGTAAAAACTTTGCTATACGGTAGTTAATCTATTCTTAAAAGAATTCATTCACCTCAGGTATTTCATAAAGTTATAATGCTTTGGTTATCTATAAGTTAAAATCGGTTTTAGTTAACGGGATTTGGATTCTTTGTGGACACCATTCTTCATAAGTACTGCCGATTTAGCCGATAGTTCGGGCAGAGATGAAGTAAAAAGATTAAAGGGATATTTTATACCAGGGTTTCGAAAAAGTGAAAGTCAGGTTCGATCTGGAAGGAAATTCATATTAAGGATAAGATAAAATCGGTGAAATAACACTGACAGATTCTTGAAACCTGTCAGTGTTGATCTGCTAATTATGAATCTATTACAATTGCAACGCCCCAACCTCTTCGGGATTAATTGGAATTCTCTTGCCGAGTATTCTTGCTCCGGAATCAGTTACGAGAATATCGTCTTCGAGACGTACGCCACCAAAATCAAAATATTTTCTGACCTGATCGAAATTAATAAAGGCATGATTGGTCTTTTCGTTGTACCATTTCTCAATGAGCGCCGGAATAAAATAGATACCAGGTTCATTTGTAATAACAAAGCCTTTTTGTAAACGACGACCTAATCTTAAATTAGCAGTTCCAAACTGGTCGATTGGACGTATTTCATCATCATAACCAACATAAACCTGCCCGTAATTTTCCATATCGTGAACATCAAGTCCCATCATATGACCCAACCCGTGAGGCATAAACAGCGCATGTGCGCCATTGGCAACAGCCTCTTTCACATCACCTTTCATTAAACCAAGTTCCTTTAATTCCGTCGTAATCACCTCTGCAATTTTGAGATGGATACTTAGATAGGTCTCACCAGGTTTGATCAGTGCAGTGGCGGTATTGTTTGCCTTTAATACAATATTATAGATATCAAGTTGTTTCTGCGAAAACTTACCTCCGACAGGTATTGTCCTTGTAAAATCGGAAGCATAATGGCCATTCGATTCTGCACCGGCATCGACTATCATCAACCGCCCTTTTTCTAGTTGGAATGAATGACTGTGGTTATGAAGCGTCTGACCATTTTGTGTCAGGATCGTCGGAAATGAGGTGCCACCACCATAAGCCAATGCGATCCCTTCAATGGTACCGGCAATCTCCTGTTCCATCACGCCTGGTTTTGCCATCTTCATCGCAGCAACATGCATTTTATAACCAGTTTCGCATGCAACTTCGATCTCTGCAATCTCAAATTCATCTTTAACAGACCGCATCGCAACGAGCGCATGAATCAAATCAATAGAAGCGTGCTTTGCCAGATGAACAGTTGGCAATCCCAACAACTTCTCAAGTAACAGTTTAATATCTGAACGATAAGGAGGAAGGAAATGAAACTGGCTATTGCCTAACTTCACAAAAAGATCAGCGAAAGGTAAGGCATTTTTAACGCCCACTGAAGCAGCCAACTCCTTTATGGAAGGTTTTACACCCGACCAGATGATATCGTCGATTGAATTATCGTTGCCAAACAAGGTATCGTTTCCTGAGTTTGCATCAATTACGCCGAATAGCCCAGGTATATCGAGGCCAAACAAGTATAAAAAAGTACTGTCCTGCCTGAAATGATAAGTGTTGTCGGAATAGTTCAAAGGCGATTCGTTATTTCCGGGAATCAGAATGATCCCGCTTGCCATCTTTGCACGAAGCCGGTTTCGCCGCTCAGTATAAATTTGTTGATCGAACATATTCTAAAGTTTATATGTTTATCCTGTAATTTTTGAAGGCAATCCTGATTTCATCACTTTTTTATCATTTGCAGACCGCGGAAGGAAGATATCGTCAGCGGTTAATCCCAACTCGTGAATTGCTTTCAAACAATATTCAAGTCGTCCAAGATCTGTGTTAGTCGTATTATTGGTGCCGAAAGTAAATTTCACACCTGCTGCCTTTGCGCGTTTGAGAAAAGCGATGCTTGGTATTTTGTATCGTGCATTGATTTCCAACGCCACATCATTGTTTTTGAGAACGTTGATAACGCGATCCATCCGCTCGGGAGTCCACAGACGGTCGTAATCGGCAGCTATCTTTGCAGGAAGAAACGACGGATTTACGTAGATATCAACGGGTTCATTTGCCATAACCGCTTCAATTTTGCCAACGAGCATATCCATAAAAGCCTGCTCGTCCTCTACAAATGTCTCTTCTGGTATCCACAATCTCAAACGACGACCTTTGTTATCGGTCCATGTCATGGCATCGGTAAAGATATAATCGAACCTGGCAACTGCTGCGGGCGTAAAGAGCGTTACCCACTCACGACCTTCGCATTGCATCACTTTGAAAACAGGTTCGCTGCTGATACCATCAAGATAGGCATTCAACGTTGAATCGCTTGTTACGGGGAATTTCAAGCCGCAATTGGCTGCAATGCCATAATTGAAGCCATTGTCCCGGGCATGCTGACATGCCTGATCCATCGTAAGGCCGCCTTTAAGGTGTCCATGAAAATCGATCAATGGAAACTCTTTTTGATTAAGCAGTTCAACCACTTTCATAATGCTATCGGGCTCTGCAACTGCAACATTATCCGCTTTTGTCGCATCATCCAACGGGAGTATTGTCATCTCTGAAACCAATATTTCACCTTCGCCATTTGCCTTTCTGATCGTTAGAAATCCATTTGAAAGCACTCGCCCAACGATGTCACCGGAACGCTGGACATTAGCGGGCTCGCTGTATTCGCTTACTATTTTATTGTTTACAGTTACTTTTATTTTACTTCCAATAACAGTGACGTTTACAGTAAACCATTCATTATCGTTTGCTGTTCGAACAAAATTATTCCTGATTTTAGATAAACTACCCGTTTTTTGCGGACTTCCAACACGATAATCGCTGTTGTTAATCTTTACTGCATATCCTTTTTCGGATTCGTTTGCATCGGGAGCTGCAAAAACCAGAACACCTTCTGCACCTGGGGTGGTTTTCAATTTAGCAGTGAATTCGAAATTCCGTACTTTAAAATTGGTTGAAATAGCAGACAATTGATTTTTAAGCAAAAAACCTTCGCCTGTAACTGAAATATCAGTCTGCAGACCTAAATTTGACACATTCGAAGCGTCAATTTTAATTACTTCCCCTTTTTTGGTTCCTGTCTGACACGAGAAAAGTCCAAGTGAGATAATGATTACCGGTAATAACTTTGTGTAGCGCATAAATAATTGATTTTAGCGAATTTGATTTGTTTGACGAAAATACCAAGAATATCGCTCTTACAGCTAAGATTGGGTGCTTTTTTCAGTTTCAGTCTCATTTTTAAAGTGAAAAGATTGCTTGCAACTGGCAACTCGCTACTGACAGAAGTTTCATTTTCCGGAGCAAACAGACACAACATTTCAATTATTCCTCACCACTTTTAAGGTTTGCAACCGCACGAAGGACGATCATTACGTTCACCCTCACTCCCTTTCCGCTTCTTTCTTCCCCATCGCCTTTGCGATTGTACTTCCCACCATCAATTGAAGCGCATGGTAAATCATCAGCGGGAGTAAAACCACCCCAAGTACTGCCTGATCGGGAAATAAAACCTTTCCCATCACCGCACCTTGCACCAATGATTTCTTTGATCCGCAAAAGATGACAGTAATCCGGTCTTCACGTTTAAACTTCATCCAGACCGAAAGCTGGTTCATCAAAGCGAAAACGGCCAAAAAGAGCGAAAGCATGATGGCACCTAAAATCACAATTTCGGAGATCGCGAAACCATCGAACATGTGACCTGAAAAAGACTCGCAGAAAGAGGTATAAACAATCAACAGAATGATCGACTGATCGAATGTTCCGAGCGTATTTTTGTAACGCGTCACCCATCCTCCCAATTTAGAATGGAGTAACAACCCGATAATAACAGGCAGCAATACCTGCAGACAAAGCAGAAGAATTGTATGACCGATGTCAAACCCTTCCTGCGATTTTCCGAGTACAGTGCTCATTAACAATGGGGTGATAAATATTCCCAAAATGCTCGAAATACTTGCATTAAAGATCGCAGCCGCAATATTACCTCGGGCAATTGATACCATCACAATTGATGAGGAGACCGTGGACGGTAAGGCCGCAAGATAAAAGATTCCGAGCCCTATGTTGGATGAAAAGTAGTCTTTGAAAATCAGTCTTAAAGCAACAACGACCAATGGGAAAAGGACAAATGTAGAGAGTTGTACCGTCAGATGCAACCGCCATTTGCTCAGGCCACTCAAAAGACTTTCGGGACTCAATTTCGCCCCATAGAAAAAGAAAATCACTGAAACGCCGTAACCTGCAATCGTGGGAAGATGGAGCGGACTTTCCTCAATTCCAACCGGAGGATAGATCCAAGCGAGAAATATAACTCCGATCATCAGGAAGAAGAAGGGACCCAGCCCGACTTTTGAGAGTGTATTAATCAGACTTTTAATCATTAACCAAACAAGGATTCAGATTTAAATAAAAATGGCTGCAACAAAACTGTGCAGCCATAAATATAATGCTTTTATTAGAATTGATTCAACCGATGATTAACTAAGAAATTTCTTCCGGAGGTCTTCGATTTCCTCTTCACCAATTGGTTTGAGTTCACCAATGGGAACGCCCATTGTAAGTGACTTTGCACTGAATTCAGCAACTTCCAGTCGGTCAAACGTCTGTAGCAACTTATCACCCGTAATCAGAATTGAATCATTCTCAATAATAACCGCAGGTGTATCTTTGGAGATAAGGTTCAGGATCGTTTCCTCGCCCTGAAAATGACTTCCAAACGGAACATTATAGACATCCTGAAGGAAAATCCAGCTTTCGGGTATAGTACGAACATCGAACTTGCTACCCGTAACACTAAAAGCCATCAGATAGGGCGATTGCGTGAGTATTATAGAGTTCACATGTGGATTCTTCCGATAGATTTCCTGGTGCAACCAGGTGGCACGACTTGGAATTTTCCCTGGCTCGCGTTTCCCATCTTTGATCTGGACAATGTCATTCAAGGTGATATTCCACCTGAGAACATTGGTAGGCGTGATCAGGAAATCATTTTCGCGCCAACGGATCGATACGGTTCCGTATGAACTGATCATTAATCCCTGGTCGCATGCACGGCGTACAATCCGCGTAATCTCTTCACGGCGTTCGCGTTCGTCCGACGGGTGTTTCACCTCTTCAGTCATTTCAGGAAGAAGTCTTGGGATCTGAGCCTCGAAAGCTTCGATCTGATCGTCCGTTAGCGAATTTACTTTGCCAATTATTTTGGCATTGATGATCGTCTTGGCACAAAACTCCAGAGTCTCGAAACGCTGATAGGCATCTTTCATATCGGTACCTCCAACAACGGTTCCATGGTTTTCCATAATGACTGCATTGTAGTCTTTGGCAAATTCAGCCGCAATCTTCTCGCCCAACTCTTCGCTTCCAGGAAGTGCATAGCCCGCGTAACCAATTGGCCCGCAAACATATTTCGCTTGTGGAATTACATTCGTATCAGGAATAACATGTGCAATACTGAACGAAACCAATGCCGGCGGATGCGCATGGATAATGGCTTTGATATCAGGACGCATCTTGTAAATAGCACGGTGAAAAGGATATTCAGAAGAAGGTTTATGTTTTCCCAGAACAGTTCCGTCAGCTTTGATACAGTTGATGTCATCCGGACCAAGCGTACCCTTGTCAACTGCCGAGGGAGTAACCCATATATCGCCCTGCTCGTCGATGATCGAAACATTTCCACCTGTGGTGGTAGTCATTCCATTGTGATATATCCGACTAATAATCAATACAATCTGATTACGCGGATGCATAAGGTTAATGTCAAGTAAATGCATAAAATATGTTTTAAGATTTCGCCAATTTACGGCGGTAATTTTCTACTTCCCAGTTGTCAATAAATTCAATCTGATCCTTGGTCATAAACTTTGGACCACCAAAATTATCAGACAGATAGCTGATTTTTAATATATTTGAATAAACTTCAAGAACATTTAATACTGATTTGAGATTTTCTTCCACAGCTATAATTCCCTGACCCTCTACTGCTAAAACTTTAGGAAGATAACCGTACGAATTTACATAACCAGCTATTTTTGCCCTGGCCGATTCGATTTGATCCTTCTCGTTTTGATAAGCAGGAATAAACAGGTAATGAGCCTTGCAGTAGACAATGTCATCAGGGGTAAATGCCGTATCAGCCTTTAAAAAGCTTTTTCGGTTCGTTGTGAATTGATGTATCAAACTGCTTTCAATTCCCTTTGCTGCAAAAGTCCCGAATTCCGGGTGCAATTGCTGAATATTGTCAATGATGGGCGATTCAAAAGGTTTCAGATCATCCTTTGGAAGCGCCTGGCTAATTTTGCTTTTAATCTTTTCAATGATTGAAAAATAAATCTCATTGATCACAGGAATAGAATCGGCAGCCACAAATACGCCATGATTTTCGAGGAATATAATTTGGGGTGCTTTCCCGAACTTTGAAGTAGACCGGGCTATTTCAGTTTCCACTTTTTTGAAGAGAATATAACCGGGATCGGTATAAGGAATGAAAAGCGACTGATCGCCAAATAGTTCAAAACAAATTCTTTCGGCATTGGTCGAACACATCAGTGCATTAACCAATGTTGGGTGAGTGTGAACAACAAATTGATAATCAATTATCTCGTGCATCGAAGTTTCGACGGAAGGGCGATTGTTTCCGGCAGAAACGATTGCATGCGCCAGATCGGCTTTAACTTCTGCCTCGCGTTCAGTTGCATCGCCACTATAAGTTTTTGATGATACAATTTTTAGTTTGGCGCGCGAAAGGCATACAAAGCCATTCTCATCGATCGTTTCAAGTGCGACGCCACTGGCTTTGACCCAGATATGGCTTTCATCTTTAAACGACGTATTCCCGCCACCGGCAATCACAAAGGTTTTATCTTTGCCATAAAGCGTTGAAACGTCAATTAGCTGTGTGAGATTGTGATTCATAGTAGTCTGATTATTTCATTTTTCACTCATTATCCAGAGATCAAAAGTAAATCAAAATAGGAATATGCCTGTTATAAATAGTGATATTTGATTTACACTATTTGTTATTACCTTTGCGGCTCAAATCGAGTTTAAACTCCGTGTGCTTGAACACCACGTAAAAAACAAGTAAGATGAAAAAGACCGTTTCTGTTTTATTTATGTTTGCAGGCATCCTGTTTGCAATTTGTTTATTGATTTCCAATATTTTAGCCACCAAAATCATTTTGATTGGTTCCTGGGCTGCGCCGGCAGGCGTGCTGATTTTCCCCATTGCGTATATCATTAATGATGTGATCGTTGAAGTATGGGGTTATCAAAAAGCGCGGCTGATTATCTGGTCAGGCTTCGCAGTGAACATTATGGCAGTATTGTTCTTTACATTGGCCCTCGTTGTGCCGGCTGCCCCATTCTGGCAAAATCAGGAAGCCTTCGCTACAATTTTGGGAAGTACGCCACGAATTATTGCTGCCAGCTTATTGGCCTATCTAACAGGATCTTTTCTGAACGCTTTTGTAATGAGCAAGGTGAAAATTCTGATGAAGGGAAAAGACTTTTCAGTCAGGGCCATTCTCTCAACTTTGATAGGCGAAGCAGCCGACTCCTTTATTTTTATAATCATTGCATTCGCCGGAAACCTGCCATTTAACGTTTTAATTGGCATGATTTTCACTCAGGCAACGATTAAAACCATCTATGAAATTGTGATTCTGCCATTTACAATTTTAGTCGTCAATTGGGTCAAGAAAGTTGAAGGCGTCGACACATTTGATGAGTCGGTCTCTTACAATCCATTCTCAATCAATCAAATCTGAAATACATGTCTAAAGCGTTGGTAGTATATTCAGGCGGTCAAGATTCGACCACCTGTCTTTTCTGGGCAAAGAAACATTTTGACGAGGTTTGCGCAATTGCTTTTGACTATGGTCAGCGACATATTGTAGAACTTGAGGCTGCAAAACAAATTGCAGCAGAAGCAGATGTTCGATTGAATATCTTTAAAATTAATCTGCTAAGCGAAGTGTCGCATAATTCATTAACAGATAATGCGATGGAGGTTGAAACCAATCAGCCCGGTCACCGTCCGCCGAACACGTTGGTGGAGGGAAGAAATATGTTGTTTCTTACTTATGCCGCTGTCTTTGCCAAAGCCAATGGAATCAGTGACATCATTACAGGCGTCGGTCAGGCCGACTACAGCGGATATCCCGACTGCAGAAATGAATTTATAAAATCGCTGAATCAGACACTTAATCTGTCGATGGATTATGAGTACCATATTCATACACCGCTGATGTGGCTCGACAAATCGGAAATATGGCAAATGGCCGACGAGCTGGGCGTATTTGAGATTGTACGGGATCAGACGATCACCTGCTATCACGGGATTCAAGGTGAAGGTTGCGGTACATGTCCGTCGTGCAAATTAAGAAACAGGGGATTGATAAAATATTTAAAATCAAAGAATAATGGATGATTTAAAAAGTTTGGGAAAGACAACCGGATACGAATTCAGTTATTCACCACAAGTGTTGGAAACCTTTGAAAACCGTCATCCCGGAAACGATTACTGGGTCAAATTCAATTGCCCCGAGTTCACTTCATTATGCCCAATTACGGGTCAGCCCGATTTTGCGGCCATTTATATCAGTTACATCCCCGATGTGAAGATGGTGGAAAGCAAAAGCTTAAAGTTGTATCTTTTCAGCTTCAGAAATCATGGCGGATTTCATGAAGATTGTGTCAACATTATTATGAAAGACCTGATCAAACTGATGGCGCCAAGGTATATCGAAGTTTGGGGGAAATTCACGCCACGCGGAGGCATCAGCATTGATCCTTATTGTAATTACGGGAAGCCTGAAACCAAATTTGTAGCGATGGCTGATTTTCGAATGATGAACCACGACCTTTATCCGGAGAAGGTGGATAACCGGTAGAGAAAATCAGGAGTTATATTTATGTTTAAATTATCTCTATAAAACAGGATAATTTCATTGTTACATTTATAAATTTTACTGCGCATATTCCAAAATGGAATACTAAATCATTCTTCATAATATTGCGAAATAGGAAATTGAATATTATGAACAAAAATGATTATAGTAAAAAAAGACGTTTCCTTTCAATTAAATTGATTGAAGCACGTGAACTTGCAGTATTATCACAAAAACAGGTTTCTGATAGCAAAGTTGTTTCACAAAGTACGCTATCTAAAATTGAAAACGGAGCAAGACGTGTCGATTTTTTAATTTTACTTGAGTTAGCCAAGTTCTATAATCAGCCCATAACATTCTTTATTCCCGACTAAGAACCAGGCAAATAAATATTTATGGACAAATCATTTAAAATTCCTCCAAAATCGCCAGCCTATTTAACGAAAGCAAATAAATTACCTGAAATCTTAATCGGATTAATTGGGAAAGAGTTCAAACTTACTGGCAAAACAAGAACCGATGGTTCTGCAATACGAAAAATCATTGCCAGAGAGTTTTTTAAGAATGAACTGCCTGAAAGAGCAATGGATACTGAGTTTGAAATTGTTCCACCAAGAAAAAAAGGTGTTCCTAAAATTCTTCGTGAATTTATAGATACCTATGTTGTTACAAGTGGAACATCTTACAATCTGCAAGTCTGGAACAGAATACCAAATTGTAAAACAGTATTGGTCAAATATGATTCTGGTGCATCATTGAAATGCAATGAGGTACGATATGTATTTGTAAAAATTGATAATGAAAATAACAAAATTGCTTCAATTATCATATTGACTGCTGATTACATTGAAACTCATTTTGGGAAATTTGGGAAGCCAACAATTAAACATCAGTTATTGATTTCAAACAAAGCCAGAAACCAGATTTATTCAAGTGAAAGTAAAGTTCTGTATTACCCGGACAGCAGAAAATTATCATACTATATTACAGACTCATACGATAAGCACAATAATTCAATTGCGAACGAACCGAATTTACAGAATCTCTATTCAATCGGGCTTTTAGTCGAAATTGTTGCGAAAAAACTAGTTGGCAGAATATTAGAAAGTAATTCGACTAAAAATCGGGGGCAAGCTTTAGAACGAATGACTTTGGAGTTATTAGGCTATGAAATGGCTATTGGTAAGAATCTAATGGGTGGATTTCCTGATATTCCAAATCAATTATTAGAGGTAAAAGTACAAGATGCCCAAACTGTTGATTTAGGCAAATTTAGTCCTGAAAGAGAAGAAGTTGTATTTATAGAAAATAACCTGACAACATTTGATGTACGCTATCTGATCGCATTGACAGATCCTAAAACTGGCATAATTGAAGGTATTGTTCTTGCTCCGGGTGAAAAATTAGGCGAAATATTTACGTATGTAAGTGATGTTAGTTATAAGTGCCAACGATCAATACCAATGAGCTTTTTCGATTTGTATAAAGGACAATGTGTTTTCAATCCTTAAAATCCGAAAGCTTTCTCTATGCAAATATTAAGTTCCGTCTCCAAATCCAATACATCTTTGTTCAAAGCCGATAATTTGTTAAGTTGTTTTACAATTTCAATTATTTGCATTGAACTTTCTGCTTTGGGGTTAGGGATTGGGTATTTCTCTATGTATTGACTAAAATAGCGTCTTCTGCCAGAATACAGTTTGTTATTGAAGCATAAATCGTGGTAACGCGACATTAGATCCGAGTTGGCAATTCCTTGTATTAGGAATAATAGTTCCTTTTCTTGTTCTGTTTGGGCAACGATCCAGTAGCAGTTTCCATTTACAATGGAGCCATTCTCATCGTAATAGAAACGGGCATCAACACTAATATCCGGGAAAACCAATTTTGGCAATACCCAAAAAGCAGGATTTTGAGGGACCCACATTTCATACCAATTACGTCCGGCTTCCATTAAATATTTTCGTCCGGATAATTGTTCTTTGTGGGTTTCAAAATATGCTTTTGCATTGGGAAAATCGTTTAAATCTATAACTAAACGTTTGCCGTTTTCAGAGTAATGCGGGTACAAAATTTTCAAATCATTTTCCGTTGAAAAGCACCATCGTTGAATATTTTCTTGTGAGATTAGCTTTTTAAACAAAGCATCTTCAGGTCTGTATGTTTCTTTGTCCCAACTTTCTTTTATAAAGACTTTATCTGCACACGATTTTACACCAATCCGCACATTGAATCTTTTCCCTATTAGAAATGAAGTATTTGATTTTATTTTCTCAATCCAATCATTTTCACTATTATTGGTCATTTGCCAGATGTCAGCTTTGTTCGATGTGTGCTTTAACAATCCAATGTTTAAATTGTATTTCTTTTCATTAACTAAATAAGCACCTGATTCTTGCGAATTTAAAACATCAAAAATGGAATTAGATTGAATTGTCAGTTTCCCAAACCCATTAAGTTCTTCATAAATTTTTGCAAATCGGCAAGGTTCTGAAAGTTTCTTGCTATGAGATTTTTTTCGTCCGATAAAGATAGCAGGCAATACAGCAGCATCGAAAATCTTTGTGTCACCTAAATCAATTACCTCCAACAATTCATAATTTTCAAGGAGAAACTTGCGAATTGTTTCTCCGCTTTTTGTAAATAAATACCGGTTCGAAGTAATTACACCTAGCAAACCACCTTTCTTTAACACATTGGTCATCGCGATTAGGAAAGGATAATACAAGTCAACGCGACCCTTCAAATTAAAGCGTTTTGCTATCTGCTGGGCCTTTTCTGATCCAAGTATTTGAGTACGAACATAAGGCGGATTAGCTATAACAATGTCAGCATATTCTGATTCTATTCTCTGGCTAAATAAATCCAATGGTTCTTCACACGCTCCGTTGGTTTCAAGAAAATCCTGATTTTGTATATCTACAGAATAACTTTTAAACTCTTTAAGGTTAGATTTGGCAGAAACAATATAATCAATATTAGTATCGAAACCCTTAATATCAATATTTATAGGTGTATCCTGTGATTGGAATTTTTCTGCAATAGAAGTCAACAATTCACCTTCACCACAAGCTGGGTCAAGTATTGTATAAGAAGATGCAAATTTATTTTTTAGTTCCGCAAATATTTTAACAGCCAAAAAATCAGCCAAATCTTTTGGGGTAAAAGTTGAACCTGAATTTTTTATCGTAACTTCTTTCATCGTGCCTATTTTTGCAAAGATAAGAAAATTAATTATTCCAAAAAGGAATATCAAGATGACAAATTTCAAATATAAAAAAGGTGCCCGATTGGAGCACCTTTTAAATTTGAAGAAAGGAAGTATTAACCTTTTTTAATTTTCTTGACTCCATAAACAGCACTTTCACCCAATTCCTCTTCGATGCGAAGTAACTGGTTGTACTTAGCGATTCTGTCGGTGCGGCTTAAAGACCCTGTTTTAATTTGTCCGCTATTGGTTGCAACAGCAATGTCAGCGATTGTAGTATCCTCAGTTTCACCCGAACGATGTGAAGTAACACTGGTATAACCTGCACGGTGAGCCATTTCAATTGCATCCAATGTTTCGGTTAAAGTCCCGATCTGGTTGACTTTGATCAGGATTGAGTTGGCTGCGCCTAATTCGATTCCCTTTTTCAGATACTCAACATTGGTTACGAACAAGTCATCACCAACCAGCTGGCATTTGTCCCCGATTTTCTTGGTGAGCATAACCCAACCTTCCCAGTCGTTCTGGTCGAAACCATC
>JAAFHB010000131.1 GCA_010906965.1 Mariniphaga sp.
CACTAAATCAATGATTTGTGGTCTTTTGATTGGGTTTGATATCCCATTTTGTCGGGGTGACAGGATTTGAACTTGCGACCCCTCGCCCCCCAGACGAGTACTCTAAACCAAGCTGAGCTACACCCCGAATTATGCGTGTTTCATTTAACACGATTGCAAAAGTAATCCGCTTTTTCCTTTTTGCAAATATTTCGGTTCAATTAATCCAAAATAACGAAGTAAGCATTCAATTTCTTGTCTTATCTTAAAACAAAAGACCTTATCTTATGTTTTACTATTTGAAAATGCAAACCAAAATTAATTTACACTAGCAATTATTGCGGTTATTAAAATTTAATTTAACTTTGAAAAAATATAAATATCAGAACAAATGGAGTTATTTAAGCCGATGAATATTGCTGAAAATCAGCCTAAAAGTGTTAAGCCAAATGGAAAATCAGAACATGTAAAATGTTTGATTATAGGTTCGGGACCTGCCGGATTTACTGCTGCTATTTATGCTGCACGTGCCAATTTGAGTCCCGTGTTGTACGAAGGGTTGCAACCGGGAGGGCAATTAACGACAACGACAGAAGTTGAGAATTTTCCAGGGTATCCCCAGGGAGTTACAGGACCAGTTATGATGGAAGAATTAAAGGCTCAGGCCGTAAGATTTGGAACTGATGTACGTTGGGGTCTGGCTACAGCTGCTGAATTTTCGGGATCGGTTCACAAAATTACAATTGACAGTGAAAAAGTGATTGAAGCCGATACTGTTATTATTGCAACCGGCGCCACTGCACAATATCTGGGAATTGAAGATGAACAGAAATATGCAGGTTCGGGAGTTTCTGCCTGTGCAACCTGCGACGGGTTCTTCTATAAGGGAAAAGATGTTGCTGTTGTGGGTGGTGGCGATACAGCCTGCGAGGAAGCAATCTACCTTGCAGGACTTTGCAAAAAGGTTTACCTCATTGTCCGACGTGATGTTTTAAGGGCTTCGAAAGTAATGCAGGATCGTACCATAAAAATCCCGAATATTGAAATATTGTGGAAGCATCAGACGAAAGGATTGTTTGGCAAGGGGGTTGTTGAAGGGGTTACACTTATTAAGAATAAAGGTGAAGCCGGAGAGGTGGAAGTAAAAATCAATGTCGATGGGTTCTTTCTCGCGATTGGGCATGTGCCTAATTCATCAATCTTTAAGCCATTTATTGAAACCAATGAGGTTGGATATATCAAGACAATTGAAGATTCTTCAAAAACAAATGTCGAAGGAGTATTTGCCTGCGGCGATGTAATGGATCATGTCTACAGGCAGGCAGTTACTGCTGCCGGCTCGGGTTGCAAGGCTGCAATTGATGCAGAAAGATATCTTTCAGAAAAAAATTAAAGCACGAAGACCGAAGTTTTTCTTTTTCTGAATTCCGACTCTCAAAAAAAAATGCCTCCCTAAAAGAGAGGCATTTTTTTGATATATCGATTTTGTTAAGAAATCTGAGCAAATTTTGTTCCTGAATATTTCCCGGCTTCGAGATTTTTCCGAACTTCCGAAAATGCTTTAATCGTATATTCAACATCCTCGATTGTGTGGACGGAAGTAGGAATAAGACGCAGCAATAATTGACCTTTCGGAATGACCGGATATATAACGATTGAACAGAAAATATTATAGTTCTCGCGAAGGTCCATTATAACATTTGTTCCTTCAGGTACACTTCCTGAAAGATAAACCGGCGTAACAGGTGAATTGGTTACTCCTAAATCGAAGTTCTCTGCTTTAAGACCGGCCTGAAGTGCATGTACAATTTCCCAAAGTTTATCCCTGAGTTGTGGTTCAGTGCGGATCAACTCAAGACGTTTAAGAAGTCCCATCACCATTGCCATAGGAAGTGATTTCGCAAAAGTTTGCGAACGCATATTGTAACGCAGATAATCGCATACTTCCTCGCTGCTTGCGATGAAGGCGCCAATTCCTGCCATTGCTTTCGCAAATGTTCCGAAATACATATCTATACCATCCTGCACTCCTAAATGTTCTCCTGTTCCAGCACCTGTTGCACCCATTGTTCCAAAACCATGTGCATCGTCAACAAGTAACCTGAAGTTAAAATCACTTTTCAGCGCAACAATTTCATCCAATTTACCGCAATCACCTGCCATACCAAAAACGCCTTCAGTAATTACAAGAATTCCTCCGCCAGTTTTTTGTGCTAAAGTTGTGGCGTGGTTTAATTGTTTCCGGAGGCTATCCATATCGTTGTGCAGAAAAACAAATCGTTTACCCATATGTAACCTGACGCCGTCAAGAATACATGCATGGGCTTCTGCATCGTAAACAATTACATCGTTGCGGCCACAAATTGCATCAATAATTGAGACCATTCCCTGATATCCGAAGTTAAGCAGAAATGCATCTGGTTTACTGACAAATTTTGCCAATTGCCGCTCCAATTCTTCGTGCATGCTGGTTTGTCCCGACATCATGCGTGCTCCCATCGGGTACGCAAGACCATATTGGGCGGCTGCGAGTGCATCCGCTTTTCTGACCTCCGGGTGATTAGCCAGACCGCAATAATTGTTTAAGCTCCAGTTTAGCACCTCTTTGCCCCTAAATTTCATTCTGGAACCGATTTCACCTTCTAATTTAGGAAATGAAAAATAACCATGCGCTTCTTTCTGGTATTGACCAAGGTTTCCCTTGTCTGTTTTGAATTTTTCAAAAATATCCACGATTTCTTTGATTTTATTTTAAACTACGCAAAAGTATACTTTTTTAATTTGTGACACTAATAGTTTATACATTGATTTTTCCTGAATTAAATCATGGTACAAAACTGGCATTACTGATTTTAATCGTTTAAGCTTAGCTTAAATATGTATAAATATTCTCACTGAGCAACCATTTGAAGCGTTCATCAATCTTCGTATTGTTGCCTGCATAAATGCATGATTAATATTCATATAATTGTTTAGTTTATTCCCCAATAAAATGATGTGCCAAATTGTCGAAAAAATGTATCTTTGCAAAATGATTCTAAAAGTGAAAAATATCCTTTGGGCTGGCCTTTTTTTTATGGCTCTTTCCTGCGGCGATTATCAGAAGGTAGTCAAAAGTACTGATTATGAGTACAAACTGAAAAAAGCCAAAGAGTATTATGAGAATAAGGAATACAGTCGCTCCTCTCAGCTTTACCAGGAATTGGTTACTATTTACCGTGGTACAAGCCGCGCCGACCAGATTTATTACTACCTCGCCAAGAGTTGCTACGGGCAAAGGGATTATGTCCTTGCCAGTCACTATTTCAGACAGATGCTGAAGGAATTTCCACGCAGTGAATACAATGAAGAGGCTCAGTATCTGATCGGTTACTGTTATTATTTAGATTCACCAAGTCCCCGGCTTGATCAAAAAACGACTCAGGATGCTATTGATGCATTGCAATTATTCATCAATATTTTCCCCGGAAGTGCAAGGGTTGCAGAGGCAAATAAGCTCATTGACGAGTTAAGAGAAAAGTTGGTTTACAAATCGTATTTATCCGGAAGATTGTATTACGATCTTGCTGATTACCGCGCAGCTGTTATCTCTCTGAACAATAGTTTGAAAGAATATCCTGATACAAAATACCGTGAAGAACTGATGTATTTTTTGCTTAAATCAAAATATCTGCTAGGCGAAAAAAGTATCGCGGAAAAGCAACGTGAACGTTTAAATAGTGCATTGGATGAGTATTTTACTTTTACGGATGAGTTTCCAACAAGTAAATACCGTAAAGAGGTTGACCGTTACTTTGCAAGTACAAAGAAAATGATGAACCTTAGTGATGAAGAAATAAATAAAACACAAAAATAGATATGGATTATAAAAAAACAAAAGCTGCCTTAACTACTGTACCAAGGGATTTGAATGAATTGGAAGCGTTTACAGGTAATATCTATGAATCGTTGATGGTGATTGCCAAACGTGCCAATCAAATCAATGCTGAATTGAAAGAAGAATTAAATACAAAACTTCAGGAATTTGCCTCTTTTAGCGATAATCTGGAGGAAGTTTTCGAAAATCGCGAACAGATTGAGATTTCGCGGTACTACGAAAAGTTACCAAAACCAACCCTTATTGCTTACGAAGAGTTTAAAGAGGGTCAGATCTATTACCGCAATCCTGCAAAAGAGAAAAAATAACGTTCCTCTTAGAGCTATTTTTTTAATAATAAGTGTTCAGAAATTATCATCCTGAATTCAATCATTAAAACTTTTCGCCGCAGATGCAACTTCAGGGAAAAAAAATAATTCTGTGTGTCACAGGAAGTATTGCAGCCTACAAGGCTGCTTATCTTTTAAGGGGACTTTTGAAACAGGGCGCTGAAGTGCAGGTTGTTATGACGGCCTGTGCGAAAGAGTTTATCTCTCCTTTAACGTTGTCGGCGTTATCAGGACGTGCTGTTTTAAGCGAGTTTTTTTCTCGTAATGATGGTCTGTGGAATAGTCATGTCGATCTGGGTTTGTGGGCAGATCTGCTGATAGTTGCGCCTGCAACCGCCTCGACGATGGGGAAGATGGCAAATGGCATTTGTGATAATCTGCTTGTAACTACTTATTTATCTGCAAAGTGTCCTGTGATGATTGCTCCGGCGATGGATCTTGATATGTTTCAGCATCCGTCAAATAAAAGGAATCTCGAACTTTTGAAATCATACGGAAATATCATCATCGAACCGGCAATCGGCGATCTTGCAAGTGGTCTTTCGGGTAAGGGAAGAATGGAAGAACCGGATGTGATTGTAAATATGGTTGTTGACTTCTTTGCTGAAAAAAAAAACTGCTGAATAAAACCTACCTCGTAACAGCAGGTCCAACACACGAAAAAATTGATCCCGTTCGTTATATCGGGAATTACTCGTCGGGTAAGATGGGTTTTGCGATAGCTGAAAGATTGGCTTCTCTTGGTGCGAAAGTCATTTTGGTTACCGGACCGGTCGTACTTCAATGCAAAAATGAAAATATTGTACGGATCGATGTTATTTCAGCGGCAGAGATGCACACGCAATGTCTCCATTATTTTAGTACATGTAATGGAGCTATTATGGTTGCCGCTGTTGCCGATTTTGCACCTGTAGTTGTTGATGATCAGAAAATTAAACGAATATCTGCCAATTATTTACTAGAACTTCGTCCCAATCCGGATATTGCTGCAAGTCTTGGAAAGATGAAGCGAAAGGATCAGGTATTGGTTGGATTTGCCCTCGAAACCAATGACGAAGAGCAAAATGCCCTTTTAAAATTGCAAAAGAAGAATCTTGATTTTATTGTTCTTAATTCATTGCGCGATAGCGGTTCAGGATTTCAACACGATACAAACAAGATTAAAATTCTCGATAAAAGTGGCACAATTTTCACCTATGATTTGAAACCCAAAACGGCAGTGGCTGTTGATATTGTAAATAAATTGATCGGGATCGAAGATTCTATTTCAGGATGATTGTGATTTTTGTACTTTTATAGGAAATATAACAGCGTTTTATGCCAAAAATATTCTTCATACTCGCACTGATTTGTTGCTCATTCGGAGCAATAGGGCAGGAGTTCCGATGCAATGTCAGCGTATCGAGTTCGCGGATTGAAGGTACTTATAAACAGGTATTCGAATCGATGCGTACTGATATTTATGAGTTTATGAATAATCGTAAATGGTCTGACAATGTTTTCACAACCGACGAAAGAATTGAATGTACCATCTTTATTCAAATTACCGAACAGGTTTCCTCTGATGAGTTTAAAGGGACCATGCAGGTTCAGCTTAATCGTCCGGTTTTTAATGCTTCGTACGATTCTCCACTCTTAAATATTAAGGATAATGATCTTCAATTTAGATATGTAGAATTTCAGCCAATGGAATTTGATGAGACTTCTAATTCCAATCCGCTCACCAATATTCTGGCTTATTATGCAAATGTCTTGCTGGGATTCGATTATGATACCTATTCACCGCTTGGAGGTTCTGCTTATTTTCAGAAGGCCCGCGACATTGTCAACCGTTCGCAGAATGCACGTGAAAAGGGTTGGAGAGCATTTGAAGGTAATTTTAACCGGTTCTGGTTAATCGAAAATCTCACAAACAAGGCATACGGTCCGTTTCGTGAGTTGTTATACCGCTATCACCGATTGGGGTTGGATGTCATGGCTGAGAAACCTGATATTGGCCGTTCGGAAATTGCCGATGCATTAAAAAATATGCAGCGCGTATACAGAGCTAAACCTGATACCTATGTTAACAGAATCTTTTTTGATGCAAAATCAGATGAGCTTGTTAACGTTTTTTCGAAAGGTAGCACTGACGAAAAGGGGAGGGTAATGGTCATCCTCACTGAATGCGACCCTTCGAACGCGGGGAAGTATGAGAAAATTTTGGATCAAAAGGTCTTTTAAATCTAATTATGCCTGAATGTTAACACGTTTAAGAATTCAGAACTACGCTTTGATCAGGGAACTGGATGTTGATCTCCATCCCGGCTTTTCTATTATAACTGGTGAGACTGGTGCCGGTAAATCGATTTTACTGGGTGCTTTATCGTTGATTCTTGGTCAAAGAGCCGATTCTTATGTTCTTAAAGATAAATCGGTAAAATGTGTTGTTGAGGCTGTATTTCGTGTCGATGGATTAGGTCTTGAAGAGCTGTTTCTCGCAAACGACCTTGACTTTGATAATTTTGCAATTTTCAGAAGGGAGATTAATCCTGCCGGAAAATCCCGTGCCTTTATCAACGATTCGCCTGTGATGCTTAAAACGATGCAGGAAATTGGTATTCGCCTGATTGATATTCACTCACAAAATCAAAACCTGGAACTAAACAGCCAGGCTTTTCAGTTGATGGTAGTCGATATCTGTGCCGGAAATCAGGAATTACTTGTTACTTATAAAGAAAATTACAAGGATTTTCGCAAACTGATCAGCGATTTGGCTGAAGCTGAATCGCTGGCTGAGAAATCGAAAGCCGATCTCGATTATTTTCAGTTTCAGTTCGATCAGTTGTACAAGGCGGTATTGATCGAAAATGAACAGGAGTTACTCGAAAAGGAACTTGAAATACTTACCCATGCCGAAGAGATCAAAGCAGGACTTTCGAATGTTGCTGAACTCTTAAACGGTGAAAATATTTCAGCGTTGATTCAGGTCAAAACATCTATTGGATTGATTTCCAAATTAAAAAACTTTCTACCCGATGCTGACGGACTTTCGCATCGTTTGGAGAGTTTGTATGTTGATTTAAAGGATGTTGCTGACGAGGCTGATTCAATCGGAGAGAAGGTTGAATATGACCCGGACAGAATCGGATCAATCAACGAACGTCTTGATCTGATTTACTCATTGCAACAAAAACACCATGTAAAATCTGTTGACGAACTTATCGTTTTGCGTAACTCGCTTGAGGCTAAAATTCTTGCCGTTTTTTCAAATGAAGAGGAGATACAACGTCTGGTTGAATTGAAAGATTTGAAAAAAGCAGAAGTTGAAGATCTTTCAAAGCGTTTATCTGTTAAACGTCAGTCTGTAGCAGAGGAAATCGAAATGCGGGTGATTAGGCAGTTATTGCAGTTGGGAATGCCAAATTCGAAGTTTAAAGTTGATATTTCGTCTTTGTTATCTCCCGGGACTCATGGCATGGATACTGTCAGCTTTCTATTTACAGCCAATAAAAATGGGGTGCTTTGCGAAATTTCGAAGGTTGCTTCCGGCGGTGAAATGTCGAGGGTTATGCTTGCCATTAAAGCTTTGATTTCTAAATCGAAAGCTTTGCCAACGATTATTTTCGACGAGATAGATGCAGGTGTTTCGGGCGATATAGCCGAAAGGATGGGAATTATTCTGAAAGAAATTTCGGCTGATATGCAGGTGATTAACATCACACATCTTCCGCAGATTGCCGCCAGGGGCGATCATCATTTCCTGGTTTACAAACAGGATTCGGAGAGTGAAACAACTACCCGTTTAAAACTTTTGACCAAATCCGAAAGGATTGAGGAGTTGGCAAAAATGCTCAGCGGCGAAAACATCACTGCGGCAGCCATTTTAAATGCAGAGGAGCTTTTAAAGTAGTATTTTTCAACACTCTTAAACAATTGTATCGCCGAGAGGGTTATAACCTCGGCAACGATCAGAGCTAATAAAGCTGACTCGACAACTAAACTTGTATTGTATTTATTAATTGAAGACTCAAATGTTTTCAGAAATTGTAACGAGATGGCTTATAATTTATTAAAGGGGAAAAGAGGAATCATTTTCGGTGCATTGAATGAAAATTCGATTGCGTGGAAAGTGGCAGAAAGAGCACTGGATGAAGGTGCAACCTTTACGCTGACAAATGTTCCGTTTGCGATCAGGATGGGTGATACCCAAACTCTGGCTGACAAATGTAATACGATTGTGATTCCGGCTGATGCCTCAAATGTTGAAGACCTTGAAAATTTGATTGTTAAATCAATGGAGTTTCTGGGCGGTAAACTTGATTTCATACTGCATTCGATTGGGATGTCTCCGAATGTACGGAAGGGGAGGCATTACAGCGATCTGGATTACGACTTTCTTACAAAAACGCTTGATGTTTCCGCAATATCTTTTCATAAAGTGTTACAGGTAGCCCGTAAGTTGGATGCAATTAATGAATGGGGATCAGTGCTTGCCTTGTCGTATGTTGCGGCGCAACGTACATTTTACGGTTACAACGATATGGCTGATGCTAAGTCACTGCTTGAATCGATCGCCCGTAGTTTTGGCTATATTTATGGTATGGAACGTAAAGTGAGAATTAATACCATCTCCCAATCGCCAACTGCAACAACTGCCGGAAACGGAATAAAGATGTTTGGCAATCTGCTCGATTTCTCCGAGCGGATGTCTCCACTCGGGAATGCTTCCGCAGACGAATGTGCCGATTATTGTATTATGATGTTTTCCGATTTCACGAAAAAAGTTACGATGCAGAACCTTTTCCACGACGGCGGATTTTCTTCGATGGGGATGAGCTTCAGCGCGATGGAGCAATACAACAGAGGTTGCGAAGATGAGGAACCTGGACATAAATTCGATTAGCGTGGTTTTACTCTATAGCGGCATGTGCTGGTAATTTGAAAGTTAAGCTACTTGCTGTTTAAAAGGTTAAAGGATAAAGTAAAAAGGTTAAAGTGTAGCCTGACTTTCTCCTTTAACCTTTAACCTTTCTCCTTTAACCTTATCTCTTGTGCAGACCACACTCTTTGGTATCGGGGTTTTCCCACCACCATCGACCAGCTATGATATCTCCGTACTAAATATTTTTGTAAATATCAGGATTGATGGCGCCATGAATAATATCCAAGATCACAATTCTGGTACTTTCTATCTCAAAAACAATCCAATATGTTTTATAAACCAACGCCTTACGAATTTCTGGAGTCGGAATTTCTATATCGTAACACTGAATGTGCTTATATGGATTTTTAGAAATGTTGCGGGCGGTTCTTTTGATTGAATTAATAACTTTCTTTCCTCTGTCTTCTGTTTCATATGCTGCATACCATTGAAATATTCTGTTTAACCGCCAAACAGCATCAGAAGACCATATAAGTTGAAGATTACTCTTTACCACTTTGAAGATTCATTTTCAATTTCTTCATCGGTTAAAAACAATCCTTTTTTTACAGATTCACGCGATTTTTTGATGCGTGCCTGAAACTCTTCGATGCTTAAAACAGAAGCAGGATTTTTTGGGGCATCGTTTATTACAGAATATTGAATCCCAACAAGTTCCTTAAGAAACTGATTTAACCTGGTGGACTGAGATGGATCATCAGTTTTGATGGTATATATCATAAGGTATCATTATTAATATGACTAACTTCTTAAACTGCTAAATTGTGTAGCAAACACAAAGTTAGGTCAAAATTAAAATAAAAGCAACTTCTTTGGACTTCTGACTTTTATCTTTTGTGCAGACCACACTCTTTGGTATCGGGGTTTTCCCACCACCATCGACCAGCTCTGATATCTTCTCCCGGAAAAACTGCTCTTGTGCAAGGTTGGCAGCCAATGCTTGGATATCCTTTATCGTGTAGTGGATTATAAGGGATGCCATGAGTTTGGATATAACTTCGGACCTCATCTTCGGTCCAGTCCATCAATGGATTCAGTTTAATCAAACCGTTCGCTTCGTCCCACTCAATGCGCTGCATATTTTGCCGCGTGACGGATTGTTCGCTGCGTAAGCCACAAATCCAAACGTCTAATCCGGCAAAAGCACGCTTTAACGGTTCAATTTTCCGAAGGTTGCAGCAAAGTTTTCGGTTTTCAATGCTCTCAAAAAACAGGTTGATTCCCTTTGTGTTGACCATCTCCTCCACATGTTTGGCATCAGGGAAATAGACTTTTAACTTGATGCCGTATTTATGGTTGGTTCTGTGAATCAAATCATACGTCTCCGGGAAAAGCCTGCCGGTGTCGAGCGTAAAGATCTGCGTCTCCTTGTCAATATTACAAATCATATGCGTAAGGACCTGATCTTCTATGCCAAGGCTGCTTGATAAAGCAATTTTGCCTTTGTAATCATCCAGGAACCCGGCAATGAGTTCTTCTGCAGATGAATTGACGTATTTTTGATTAAGTGCTTCTATTGTATTTTTCATGTTCTTTTTAATAATTCAATATCCGCAAAAGTAACTTAAATCCTCATCTGTCCCTCATCTCACTTTGGTAACGAAAACAAGAATTCAAGTCCGCCACCCTTTCTTTTACGGGCAGATATTTCTCCTTTGAAGCTGATTACTGCATTCTTAACAATGGCGAGACCCAGACCTGTTCCACCTTCCTTGCGCGAACGACCAGAATCAACCCTGTAAAACCGCTCGAACAATCGCGACAGGTGTTCTTCTTTAACTCCCGGTCCGTTATCTGCAAAGGCGAAGTAATGAAATGCATTGTCCTCGTGATATTTAGTGATTGAAATAATGATGTTGTCACCACCATAGTTCACTGAGTTTTCCATCAGATTTCTGAAGATTGAGAATATCAGGGAGTGATTTGCATTAACGATTACATTTTCTTCGATAACGCATTCCACCTCGATTGACTTTTGTTTGATCTGGTCGCTAAAGCTTTCTACCGCTTCGTTAATCACTTTTCTTACCGGTACCTTTTCGCGGCTGTAAAGTTCCGAATACTCCTCAATCTTATTTAAAAGAGCAATATCATTAACAAGCTGTGTAAGCCTTTCGGATTGATTATAAGCCTTTTCGATAAAATAGTGCTGTTTGCTTAGCTCAAGTTCCGGATTGTTTAAAACAGTCTCAAGATAGCCCTTAACGGAGGAGATCGGAGTCTTTAATTCATGCGATATGTTAGAAGTGATTTGCTGTTTCATAATACTTCGCCTCATCTGTTGAGTCTGGTCGGAAATGAGAATCTCAAAACTTTTATCAGGAAAAACAATGCATTGAATATTAAAATGATATCCGTCTTTTTGTACCGAATGTTCCATTCGTGGCAATTCCTGATTCTGGACTGTTAATTTCTCTGCGATGGTTTTATCAATGAAATCATTGACTTCACGAAACTCTTCGGACGCAAAGATCTTTTCAACAGAAATTGTCGTTTCTTCGGAGATGATATTGATGTAAAAAATAAAATGGCTGTTATTGAGTATCGGTTTTTTGTCTGACGAGAAGAATGCAATACCCTCCTTTAAAACGAAAAGGTGGCTTATCAATTTCTCTTTTTCGAGTACCAACTCAGTTTTTGTTTTGCCTAGTCGCTGATATAACTGAATGATTTCCTGACTTATAAATCCAAGTTCGTCATTCGAAAATTGTATATCGTCGTCAGTATTAATAGATTCGTTTCTCCGTATTTTCACTGCAAAATCTTTCAGTTTAGTGATAGAATCGCCAATATGATTAGCTATATAGCTAAGCAGAAAGCCGAAAACCAGAAACAAAAAGATGAAGAAAGGGATAAAAACCCGGTCGGGTTTTAAAAATGCCGCAATACTGTTATCATAAACTATGGCAGCTCTGATAACGTAAGTTTTATATGATTTTGCATAGTAAAGGTATTCTTGATTTGTTGTTGCCGAATGCCTAATATTTTCCCCAAATTCGCTGAATAAAGCCTTTTGAATTTCGGGTCGATTTTTATGGTTCTCCATTTTTCCATAGTCAGCTACAATATTGTCATACAGTATATTACCTTCGAAATTAACCACAGTGATCCGGATTTTATCTGAGGAGATAATATTTTTCAGCGAATCGAGTTTCGAAAAAGTCTTCTCTTTAGCAAGCGAGTGATACTCGATATACCGGTTCGTGAGATTCGTATATTCATTTAATGTAGTTTCGAGCTGAGCAATTTTAAAATGAGTTTCCCGCTTATTCTGGTATAGAATAATCGACAAGGTAAATATCGCAAAAAGAAGAAAATAATAGGTGAACAATTTCCATCTGATGGTCTTTCGGTCGAATAGCATGATTTGGGCAGATTTAGTTAAATTTCAAAATAGTATCCAAAGCCGGGTTTGTTACGAAGGTAGCTCCCATATTCTTCCATTTTTCGTCGCAGCCGCGTCATATTTACATCTACGGTGCGGTCAGTGACAATCACATCGCTTTCCCATATTCTGCGAAGAATCTCTTCACGCGAAAAAATTCGCCCCGGGGATTTGGCCAGTAAAGAGAGAATTTCGTATTCTTTACGGGTTAGCTCCGTTTTTTTATTGCCGATTATCAGCCGCTTTGATTCAAAATCAATCTCGATTTCGCCGATGTTCAGTGAAGTTGCTGTCACCTCTTTAGGTGTTGCTTTAATCCTTTTTAAAATAGCTTTTACGCGAGCTTGCAACTCTCTGATCGAGAATGGTTTTGTAATATAATCGTCGGCCCCAAGGTTAAACCCTGTCAATAAATCATTTTCAGTATCTCTGGCTGTCAAAAAGATGATTGGGACATCAAGTCGCATCTCTTTTTTGATTTTTTGTGCAAGGCTAAATCCCGATATCTTACCCATCATTACATCCAAAATCATTAGATTGTATTGCGTAAGATCTTTCTTTAAGGCTTCTTCAGCCGAAAATGCGGTATCGACGCGGTAGCCTTCACTTTCGAGATTAAATTGTAAAATCTCGTTCAGATCATCCTCGTCCTCAACCACTAGTATTCTAAAACTCTCACTCATAACTAAATTATCTTAGTTTAATAATGAACTCTTCTGATTTACTCTTTTGATTCAAGGTCGTGATGTAAATGGCGAATATCAGTTCCTTCTATCGCATAGATCGACGCTTCAGCGACATTCGTGGCATGATCAGCTATCCTTTCAATGCTAGAAATCATACTGTTAATGTGTATAAAACTAAACAAAAGCTGTTGAGTTTCCTCAGGTAATTTACTTTTTATAATCGCTTTTTTGATCAGTTTGTGATTCATTTCGTCAACAACCTCATCATTTCGGATGGTCCAGATTGCAAAATCCTTATCACTGTTGGTAAATGATAAAATTGATTTTTGGACCATTTGAACACTCACCAACAGCATGTTGTAGATCACGTCCGACATGCGGTTGTATGTTTCGGCATCTTTTATCTTAGGAATAAATTTTACGATATTAATGACGAGGTCTCCGATTCTCTCAAGGTTAATCACGATCTGGTAACATGCCATCAGTTTTCTCAGGTCAGATGCAACCGGTTTCTGAAGAACAATTGTATTGACAATCTTCTCACTGAGTTTAATCTCAAAACGATCTGATCTGTCTTCGTTGATATTCAGTTCATTCATTACTTCTTCCGAAATGACAAGTGATCCGGTACTGATCACTTTTTCGAGAATCGATAACTGATTTAATATCAGGTTTGCGTATGTTTCAAAGTGGCTGAGGATATCCTGGATTGCGTTCTCTTTTTTTATGCTCATTTGACGTTGTTTTAAAGGTTTTGGTTCGTATTCTCATAAATCGCTGACTATTGAAATGAATAAGTATCAGCCAAATTTTCCGGTCAGATAACCTTCTGTTCGTGAATCTTTTGGATTGGTGAACATTCTTTTCGTTTTATCATATTCGACCAGTTCGCCGAGGTACATAAACATGGCATTATCCGAAATTCGGGCTGCCTGCGACATATTATGGGTTACCAAAATGATGGTGTAGTTCTTTTTCAAATCGACAAGTAAGTCCTCTATTTTTGCGGTCGAAAGTGGATCGAGCGCAGAAGTGGGCTCATCCATCAGGATCACTTTAGGTTTAAATGCCAAAGCCCTGGCAATGCATAAGCGTTGTTGCTGTCCTCCTGAAAGAAAATTTCCTTTTTTGTTAAGCGAGTCTTTAACTTCTTCCAGTAAACCAACATCGGTCAGTGAACTTTCTACGATTTCATCTTTTTGCGATCGTTTTAATTTGGTGCCATTCAATTCATAACCGGCAATTACGTTTTCGTAGATACTCATTGTCGGGAACGGGTTTGGCCGTTGAAAAACCATCCCTATCATTCTCCGAAGCGTTGATGTAGATATGTCGTAAATACTCTTTTCGTTCAGCTTTATTTCTCCCTCAGTTGTAATGTTAGGATATAATTCATGCATCCGGTTGATTGCCCTCAGCAATGTACTTTTCCCACAGCCTGATGGTCCCATAATTGCAGTGATTGCATTTCGTTTCACATCGGCAGACACATCTTTTACAGCGTATTTATCTTTACCGTAAGCGATTGACAGGTGGTTAATGGATAAAACAGGATTGGGAACTTGTAATATATTG
>JAAFHB010000132.1 GCA_010906965.1 Mariniphaga sp.
GATGTTGGTGAAATCCACCAACCGGATTTGTATTGCCCTACTCGAAAGAATAACTTTATCTTAGCAACAAAATTCTTTAAGCCGAATCGCTGCCTTTTTGTACCAATTATTCAAACTTTAAAAGATTTTTGTATTTTTGGCAACCATTTAATCGTTCATTTTGATAAATTATAAATGGTTATAATCAGTTATAAGATATGTGCGGTATTGTAGGAGTATTTGATTTAAAGGTAAAAGCCGAGGATTTGAGGACACAAGTTCTCAAGATGTCAAAAAGAATCCGCCACAGAGGACCGGATTGGTCAGGAATCTATTGCGGGTCAAAAGCCATCATCGCCCATGAAAGATTGGCGATTGTTGATCCTTCATCAGGAAGACAACCACTATATAGTAAAGATAAAAAGCTTATTTTAGGCGTAAATGGCGAGATTTACAACCATCGCGAATTGCGTAAACCACTCGAAGACCATTATGAATTTCAGACGGAATCCGATTGCGAAATCATTCTGGCTCTCTACCGTGAAAAAGGAATCGATTTTCTCGAAGATTTGAATGGAATATTTGCTTTCGTGCTTTACGATGAAGAGAACGATTGTTACCTCGTAGCCCGCGACCATATCGGAATCATTCCTCTTTATATGGGATGGGATTCGTTGGGAAACTTATATTTCGCCTCAGAACTCAAAGCACTTGAGGGAACCTGCAAAAAAATTGAAGAGTTCCTGCCAGGACATTATTTATATAGTAAAGACGGTGTTATCAAAAAATGGTACGCACGCGAATGGACTGAATTTGATGCGGTAAAGAATAATCTTTCAGATATTGATGTACTGAGAAAAGCACTCGAAGATGCAGTTCACCGTCAATTGATGTCCGACGTACCTTATGGCGTACTTCTTTCGGGAGGATTAGATTCATCTGTAATTTCTGCAATTGCTAAAAAATACGCTGCCAGACGAGTCGAAAGCGACAACAAACAAGAAGCATGGTGGCCTCAATTACATTCCTTTGCAGTAGGTCTGGTCGGGTCACCCGATTTAGCTGCTGCACAAAAAGTTGCAGATTATATCGGAACAATTCATCATCAAGTCCATTTTACAGTTCAGGAAGGACTTGATGCATTAAGCGATGTTATTTATCATCTTGAAACATACGATGTCACTACAGTCAGGGCATCAACACCCATGTATCTTTTGGCCCGAGTTATCAAATCAATGGGTGTAAAAATGGTATTATCCGGTGAAGGAGCTGATGAACTTTTCGGAGGATATCTCTATTTCCACAAAGCACCAAATGCCCTGGCATTTCATGAAGAGACTGTTCGCAAAATCGGAAAATTGCACCTATACGACTGCTTGAGGGCGAACAAATCGCTTGCTGCATGGGGCGTTGAGGGACGTGTTCCATTCCTCGATAAAGAGTTCATGGATATTGCAATGCGCCTGAACCCTGAAGATAAGATGGCCAAAGACGGTAAGATGGAAAAATGGATTCTTCGGAAGGCATTTGAAGATTACCTTCCCGAAAGTGTTGTTTGGCGTCAAAAAGAACAATTCTCTGACGGAGTCGGGTATAACTGGATCGATTCGCTTAAAGCACTTACCTCAGAGATCGTTACTGATGAGCAAATGGCCAATTCCAAGTTCCGCTTCCCCATTAATACACCGATGTCGAAAGAAGAGTATTTCTATCGTTCGATCTTTACCGAACACTTTCCATCTGATGCTGCAGCTACCTGTGTACCGTCGGTACCGTCTATCGCATGCAGTACACCCGAAGCGCTTGCATGGGATGCATCGTTTCGCAACAATGCCGATCCATCGGGAAGATCAATGAAAAGTGTTCATACACAAGCCTATAAATAGAGGCTTGTGTTAAGAACTTCATAAATAAGAATAGATATACTAAGTTATTTCCCAATCCTCCACCATTTGTATTTATTGACGATTGTGGCTGATAATCCCTTATTTACGAAACGGACGTCACCGATCGAGTAAAAGGCATTAGGATCAAATTCTTTAATGATTGCAACGGCTTTGTTGATATCGTTGCGTAAAACAACGCTATAAATCACACTGACCAAATTCCCGGAAGCGCCCCCTACTGCATTATGATGTGTAATACCATAACCGGCCAGTTTTAATGCATCGATTAGTTTATCTGGTTTATTTCCGGTGATAATCTGAAGGTGGACAATTCCAACGGCCAATTTTTCTTCAATCAACATACCAATATAATTACCTGTCGCAAAACCTCCTGCGTAGGCAATATAACAGGTCCAGTTGTCAAGATTCTGCATAATCCTTCCAATGGCAATCAGCCAAATGAGTACCTCGAAGAATCCTAAAAATGGTGCAATCCGTTTTTGCCCTTTCGAAATCATCACAATTCTCAGCGTACCTAGAGAGACATCGATAATCCGGGCAAAGAATATCATCAAAGGCAACAATACAAAATCTATTAATGTTGAGTCCATCTAAAATAAATCAGTTACTTATGACTTGTCTCCAGAATTTTATAGAGTTCCTCCGCCGAGATGCCCTCATTAATTTCACCGCCACTCGACATTGAGATATTTCCGGTCTCTTCACTTACAACAATCACATAAGCATCAGTTTGCTCCGAAACTCCTATTGCAGCACGGTGACGCAAACCAAGAATCGGGCTGATCTCAAGCTTTTGCGATACCGGCAAAATGCACCGGGCAGCCTTAATCCGGTTGAGACTGATAATCATTGCACCGTCATGAAGCGGTGAGTTTTTGAAAAATATACTTTTAATTAGCTCTGAAGAAATCTCAGCATCAATGATCTCACCAGTTTCGACATACTCTTGCAATTCACTTTCGCGCGCAAGCACGATCAAGGCCCCCACCCTATTTACTGACATTTGCTGACATGCATCAACGATGGCGTGCATACTTGCTTCGGAAGCTAATTTATACTGGTTTGAAAAGAGACTTTCAAGCGAAAATTGGCGGTTTGCCCTGTAACGGCTTCCAAGCAGCAGCAAAAACCTGCGTACTTCCTGTTGAAATACAATGATAATGGCGATAACGCCAACTCCAAAGACTTGACCCAAAATCGAACCCAACAACTCCATTTTCAAGGATTTCACAATCAGCCATACAACAAAAATGATGAATATTCCCATAAAAATATTGAAAGCCACTGTCCCTTTTACTAGCTTATAAATTTCGTAGAAAATTATAGTAACAAGTAGGATATCAATAATATCAAGAAATCTGATATGGATGAATAAATTTATCATTTAGCTATGCTTTTAATTTTACTAACCAATTTTATTGTCTCTACAGCCGCTTTAACGTCGTGAACCCGCAGAATATCGCATCCCCCCGATAAGGCCAAAGTATTGAGTACTGTTGTTCCATTCAGACTTTCCTCAGGAGAAATATCCAAAGTTCTCCATATCATTGTCTTACGCGAAACCCCAACCAAAACGGGTAACTCAAAAATCTTGAATGCATCCAGCCTGTTCAATATTTCGAAATTATGATCTACAGTTTTACCAAATCCGAAACCAGGGTCAATGATGATATCGCAAACTCCCAGGCGTCTTAATTTTTGTACCTGTGTTGAAAGGAATAAAACGACCTCCTTTACAACATCCTCATAAATAGGAAGATTCTGCATTTTATCGCTTTTCCCTTTCGAATGCATCAGGATGTACGGCAAATGCAATTTCGCAACGGCTTCAAACATGTTAGTGTCAAATGTTCCACCTGAAATATCGTTAACAATGAAGCCTCCAATTTCGGTGTATACCGCATTTACAACTTCTGAACGATAAGTATCCACGGAAAGTGAAGCTTCCGGAAATTCAGCTCTGACAGTCTTGACAGCAGGTAAAAGACGATCAAGTTCTTCCTGCAGGGATATCTCCACAGCGCCCGGCTTGGTCGACATTGCTCCAATATCGATAAATTGTCCACCCTCATCAATAATTTGAGCTGCTCGTTTTTTAATTGCACTTTCAGTGATATAGACACCTCCATCATAGAAAGAATCAGGCGTAACATTCAAAATTCCCATAACCATTGGTGCGTTCAAATTGATCAACTTCCCATTCAGATTAAGGCTACTCTTCTTCTTATAAAAGCTCTTATCGTTTTTTAAAAATAACATTTTCGATTCTTTAAACAATTGCGATGAGCAAACTAAAGCATTACAATCACCATATTATCATTTCAATAAAACACAATTATCCTGTTAACAAAGTTAGGATTCATTACAAATGTAAGAATAAAAGTCACACCGATTCCCCAATTTTTAATACTTTTATGGTTCAATTAATAATTATGGATAAAACGAATCAACAGTTTGATCATGTTATAGGTATCTGCCGCGATGTATTTGTAAAAAAGATGAAAGATTACGGAACTGCATGGCGAATTCTGAGACCAAAATCGATGACCGATCAGATTTACATCAAAGCCCAAAGAATCAGAAGTATAGAAGAAAAGGGCATTGCGAAAATTGAAGAGGATGCACGTGATGAATTCATCGGAATAATAAATTATTGCGCAATGGCATTGATTCAAATTGAGTTAGGCCCTTCAGAAGAGGAGCTTCCATCCGATATTACAGAACAGAAATACATGGATAACCTTCTGAAAGCCAAAAATCTGATGATGGATAAAAACCATGATTACGGCGAGGCCTGGCGACAAATGAGAATCAGTTCGTATACCGATCTAATTTTAATGAAAATAAAACGAACTAAACAAATCGAAGATAATAAGGGAATTACGATAATTTCAGAGGGTATTGATGCCAATTATATGGACATGATAAACTATGCGATATTCGGATTGATTAAACTTGAATTTGAATAATATGAAGCAAAAGCTGCTTGTCATTGCCCGATGGATTGTTGGGATCGTGTTTACCTTTTCAGGATTTGTAAAAGGGATTGATCCCATGGGATTCCAATACAAACTCAACGATTATCTTGAGGCGCTTCACATTCAGGCACTCGAATTTTTCTCTTTTCCAGGCGCCCTTTTGCTGCCATTTGCCGAGTTTGCAATTGGAATTATGCTCCTTACCGGCGTTCTTATTAGGCTTTCAACAAAGCTGACACTCATTTTCATGCTTTTTTTCACTCCGTTTACCCTCTACATCGCGTTGAAAAACCCGGTTACAGATTGTGGGTGTTTCGGCGATGCACTGGTGATTAGTAATTGGCAAACTTTTTATAAAAATATCGTACTGATATTTCTTGCTGTTTTATTACTCATTAATAGAAAAAATCTTCGCTTTATTGCAACCGAAAAATATCGGAAAATTGCATTTGCCTTCTTGTTGTTTAGTTATATGTTTGTCGTTTATTGGTCATATAATCACGAACCGATTTTTGATTTCCGGCCTTACAAGGTTGGTGTAAATATCCCTGATGGGATGAAAATTCCGACAGGTTCTCCCACCGACGTTTACCAAAATATCTATCATTACCGGAATCGAATGTCGAATGAAGTTAAACAATTCAACGACAGTGATTTTCCATGGCAGGATACCATAAATTGGAAATTCGAGTCCATGGATCCGCCATTACTTTTAAAAAAAGGGTATCAGCCACCAATTCACGATTTTTCAATACAAACCATTGATCAGGAAAATGTTACCGATTTTTATCTCCAGGATTCGCTGTTTACCTTTTTAGTAATCGCTTATGATCTTGAGAAATCATCAAATAAAAAGCAAAAAGAACTGAATGAACTTGCTGAATGGGCAAAGCGTAAGGGATATCACTTCATTGGCCTCACTTCAACAACAGGTGATGCTCTCAATACGTATCAGAAAGAGCAACTTCCAGCTTACGAAATGATGTTTAGCGATCAGATAACTTTAAAAACAATCATTCGTGCAAATCCGGGGCTCATTCTGCTAAGGAAAGGGACGATCATAAGAAAATGGCATTACAATGATTTTCCAACAACAGAAGAAGCAGAAACAATCATTAATGCAGAAATGAAGAAAAAGTTAAATCAATGATTTGAAGCGATGCATGATTTCAGACTATGCCATTTAGTTTTATCTTTGCAAATCAAATGAACCAATTTTGCGTTTAATTCATAAATATTTAAAATATTAGGATAATGAGAAAGAAAATTGTAGCCGGAAACTGGAAATGTAACACAACTGTAAAAGAAGGTGTTGAATTGGCAAAAAGTGTAAATGAACTTGTTTTGACTAAAGGTGCAAAAGACGTTGTTGTAGTTCTTGGCACTCCTTTCACCCATCTAACCAGTGTTGTAGATGCTGTTGATGCAAACCGCATCAATGTTGCTTCCCAAAATTGTGCAGCTGAGCCCAAAGGTGCATTTACAGGAGAAGTTTCTGTTTCAATGATAAAATCAACAGGTGCAACTTATGTGATTATTGGTCACTCCGAACGCCGTGAATACTATCACGAAACCAGTGAGACGCTCAATAAAAAACTTGCACTCACTCTTGAACAAGGACTGACTCCAATTTATTGCTGTGGCGAAGCTTTGGCAATCCGCGAAGCTGGTACTCAAAATGCATTTGTCAAAAAGCAACTTGACGAAACCGTTTTCCTTTTACCTAAAGAGCAATTGCTTAAAGTGGTTATTGCCTATGAACCTATCTGGGCGATCGGAACCGGCAAAACGGCTTCTACCCAACAGGCACAGGATATGCTTGCCTACATAAGAGGTTTAATCGCTGCTAAATACAGCAAAGAAGTAGCTGCAGAAATTTCAATTCTTTATGGTGGTTCATGCAGTGCAAGCAATGCGAATGAGTTGTTCAGTCAGCCCGATATTGATGGGGGATTGATTGGTGGAGCCTCTCTTAAAGCAGCAGATTTCTTGTCAATTATCAATGCATATTGATTTTCGATTTGAATAGTTCAAAAGAAAAATGATATATTTAAAAAGTGGATATGGGAAACCTCGTCCACTTTTTTTTTTACAAACTGATTTTTTGCATTTTGAATATCATATTAATCTGAAATATAATGGAATATACAAAATTAAATTGCCACATACAGCCAGACAATGAAGTCAATCGTGAGATTTTAGTTGCAGAATTAGGAAACATAGGATACGAAAGTTTCACAGAAACCGACGAACTGGTGGAGGCATATATTCAAACCCCTGATTTTTCACATAACGCAATTCTTCATCTTTTTCCAGCCGATTTTATGCTATTTCAGTTTTCGTTTACATCTGAAATTATCCCCGATCAGAATTGGAATGAAGTGTGGGAAAAGAATTATTTTCAACCATTGCTAATTGCAGATCGGTGTCTCATAAGGGCTCCTTTTCATACCGATTTTCCCAAGGCAGAGTTCGAAATCGTTATAGAGCCGGGTATGGCTTTTGGTACTGGGAATCATGAAACAACAAGCCTGATGATCGCAGAGATTTTAAACCAGGATTTGAATGGAAAAGCAGTGCTTGACATGGGTTGCGGTACTGGAATTCTGAGCATTCTTGCCTCAATGAGAGGTGCAGATAAAATCACAGGCATAGATATTGATAGTTGGGCCACAAATAGTACAATCGAAAATGCCAATTATAATAACATTTCAAATTTGGATGTAATTTTGGGCGGAGCAGAATCAATACCCAATAAGAAATTTGACTTTATCTATGCCAATATTCAACGAAATATTCTATTGAATGATATGCCTCTATATTGCAAAGTATTGAAACAGGGTGGAGAATTAATTATGAGTGGATTTTATACCGAAGATCTTGAATCGATCAAAGTGCGGGCGACTGAATTAGGATTGCATTTCAGAAAGTTTACCGAAAATGAAAACTGGGTTGCGGTAGTATTTACATCGAAATAATTCCTTTTTGACCTAGCTCAATAACTTCTAAATCCTTAATTATCAATTTATCGATAGTAAACCGGATTAAAGTCCTTACCTGATGAAAACCCTGAATTCCGGCAGCACCTGGGTTAATATGCAATAACTGATGTTTGCTGTCGTAAATAACTTTTAATATATGTGAATGACCCGAAATAAATAATTTCGGAGCAAGCGAATTGATCTCTTTGCGCGCATCGGGAGAATAATGTCCCGGATATCCGCCAATGTGAATCATCAACACATCAACCTCCTCGCAAACAAACCTCAATTGCAACGGATAATCCTGTCGAAGTTCAGTACCATCAATATTTCCGGAAACTGCCCTTAAGGGCTTCAAAGCGGAAAGTTTTTGAGCGGTATCTATATTCCCAATATCTCCGGCATGCCAGATTTCATCACACTCGTTTAAATAGGTGATAATTCGGTCATCCAGGTAACCATGCGTATCCGATAATAACCCAATTCGCATCATAATTGATAAAATTGCAATTAACAAATGAAATTCTTTTCAAAAAAAGCGAGGTTGCCAAATGACAACCTCGCTTCAATTTTATCTTACTCTTTACCTTTAATTTCAGGTAAAAAATTGCTTATTCTATAACGATTGTTTCTGTTCTACGGTTAGCTGCATATTCAGCTTTGGTACAAGGAACGCCATCAACACATTTGTTAACTGGTTGTGTTTCGCCGAATGCCTGAGCATTAACTCTTGAAGCACTGATTCCTTTGCTAACTAAGTAATCAATAACTGACTTACCACGTTTTTCAGAAAGTTTCATGTTATAGCTTGAAGGACCTCTTGAATCAGTATGAGATTTGATTTCGACGTCAACTGTTGGATTTTCATTCATATCCTTAGCTAATTTATCAAGATCAGAAGTGGCCTCGTTATTAAGATTCCATTTATCAAAACCAAAGTATACTTTGTAAACATTACCAATAACAGCAGGTTTAACAACTACAACCTCTGGTTTTGGTTCTGGTTTTGGCTCTGGTTTTAGCTCTGGTTTTGGTTCTGGTTTTGGAGCTTCAACAACAGGTTCAGCCTTTTTCGTTTTCTTGCCGAAAGCATAAGAAAGACCAACATGAGTGTATAATTTTGTCTCGAAAATATCAGGTAATGTGTTACCTACCTTTATATTACCCGCACCTACAGTTGTTATATGTCCATCCATTTTGTCGGTATTGACCCAACTCCACTGAGTTCCAATATTTAATTTAATATTGTCGTTCAGTCGGAAAGCAACACCAGTTCCAATTGGAATCGTAGGCTTCCAGTTATCATTATTATTAATCAGAGCATCACCACTCTTTTTCCAAATATGAGTTGCGCCAACCCCTAATTTAGCATACCAGTAAATTTTACGGTCAAATTTATTCTTTGCAAATAAATTATTGAGGTTCCAAACTGTATTCAAATCATATTCATTGACCTCCGTTTTGAAAGGTTGAATGTTTGTCCAGCCAAGATATTTCCAAGTACCGGTAAGATTCGTATAATTCCAACCTAGTTCTGCGGCAAAAACATGAGAAAAATTCTTTTTTACCAAAGCACCGAAACCAAAATCCATATCACTTTTCCAGAAATTGAAATGGTGAAAACGGGCATCTTTAAACATATTGTATTCTCCGGCAAAATTCGCAACGCCAGCATTGATGCCAATTTCCCACCTTTTATCGGCAGGCTCTGATTTTGCTTTATCCTGTGCAAAAGTTAATGCGTAGCAAGCAAATAATACTACAACACTTAAGCTGAGTTTTTTCATAAATAAAAATTTTTAATATTTGACTTAAGAACGTTTTAATTTAAATGTATTTAATTATGCAAATATACAAAAATAAGGAAAACCAAACCACATATTTGAATTATTCTTTCACTAATTTTAACATTCTAAAGTTAATAAAAAAAATAAAAAAAAACCGTTTTTTCAAAAAAAAATTCATGCAACTAATAATCAATTAATTAAGTACTATTTAGAAGGATTTTAAATACATTAAACCCTGAGTACAATGATTTAAACCTCCGGCTCCGGATTTTGCAACTACAAAGATTTAAAAGCTTCAATATTTATTATTTACCAATGAACCAGTCAATTAAAAATATTTACTAATGATACTGAAAATGTATCTTAATTAATAGTTAAGAATATCATGTAATCTTAACGATCAACTTTGTCATTAAATTCGCAAAAAAGTTAAAATCAAAATAAAAAATCATTCGATTCATATTGACCAATACTTAATGAAAAATGCTAAGATTGTGTTTTATTTCAAAGCGAGGAATCGGTAAAGTGAAAATTTGAAATAAGCACTTCTATTCATGAAAACCAAAGTCCTGCCCCATAAATGGAATTTTGTTTTACATATTCCTCTTAAAGTATTTTTAAATTTACAACTAATGAATAATCTGGTAATTGTCGTTACTGGTGGTGCGCAAGGAATTGGAAGGAAAATTGCGACGCATTTTCTTACTGAAAAATGGAAATCAGTTATTTGGGAAATAGATAGAAAAGCAGGAGATGAACTTGCCAATGATCTAAATCACCCCGACTTTTTGAACCTCGAATGTAATGTTGCGATTGAAGATGAGGTAAAAACGGCCGTTCGACTTACGCTTGAAAGATTTGGAAAAATCGACGTCCTGGTCAACAATGCTGCAATCATGAGCAATAAACCACTTTCAGCTCTTTCGTTAGCGGATTGGCAAAAGGTGATTGATGTCAATCTTACAGGTCCATTCCTTTGCACTAAGTATTGTGAAGCAGAACTAAGACGAAACAAAGGTTCTATTATCAATATTTGTTCTACACGGGCATTTCAATCAGAAATCAATACGGAGGCTTATTCTGCTTCAAAAGGTGGAGTATTTGCCTTAACCCACGCTTTAGCTGTAAGTATGGGTCCCGAAGTGCGTGTGAATTCGATATCACCAGGTTGGATCGATCAGTCGGAAGAACAAAAAAGTAGTTCTGCAAAAAAAGAATTCTTTTCGGAAGAGGATCATAAACAACATCCTGCAGGGAGAGTTGGTAAAACTGATGATATTGCCCGGCTTGCCTGGTTTCTTTCTCAACCTGAAAATAGTTTTATCACAGCACAGAACTTTGTGATTGATGGCGGAATGACCCGCAAAATGATTTATTTGTAAAACATTTACAACAGAATAATTTACTGTATATAAACACGATATGTCAACAGAAAAATATTATACGCCATTCGAAGAACGACTAAATGTAATCACTCATGGATTTGGTTTTATACTTGCATTATTAGGTTCAATTTTATTATTGAATCGCGGTCTTCAGGAAGGAATTCATTTAAGATTTATTAGCTATTTGATATATAGTTTTGGGTTACTGACCCTTTATCTTGCTTCCACACTTTACCATTCAGCAAAAATTCCCAAATTGAAAAAGCGGTTGAATATTTTTGACCATTCAGCAATATATGTTTTAATTGCCGGAACATATTCGCCAATCGCTTTGCTCTCAATGAAAGGAACATGGGGGCTGGTCATTTTTTGCATAGTCTGGATTTTGGCCATTATCGGTATCATATTGAAATTCTTCTTTATTGGCCGCTATTCAAAATTTTCAACTGCCACCTATGTTTTGATGGGATGGGTGGTTGTCATCGCAATTAAACCATTAATTGACAGTATGGCTACACAAGGACTAATTTGGTTGTTGGCTGGCGGATTTTTTTATACAATCGGAGCTCTTCTTTACCAGCGAAAATCAATGAAATATAACCATGCAATTTTTCATGTTTTCGTATTACTGGGAAGCATATTCCATTATATTGTAATTTTTAATTACACGAATTAATCTATTTTACCTGGCTTTAGCAAGCCTAATCTTTCTGTAAATACAAGTTTCAAGTTCACACATCTGACATTCGTAAGCCGTTTTTTTAACATTTATGCCAAATCCAATAACACCACTGACCGATTTAATCGGATCCATCAAACACGAATCAGACAGTTTAATTCCGCAATGATTTTCAGGAAATAAAGCGAAAAATTGTTTTTGTTCGCTTAGAGCCCAGCCACAATAACCAGGACTGTATCGGTTAGCCATTTTAAAGCCCAAATTAACTAATTCATTTTCAAAACTATCCTGAATTTTATCAATCGCTGCTTCCACTGTAACAGAACCGATTACATCAAGGATATATCCTTCAATCAAATCACCTGCGGCCATGAGTGCTTTGCTCTTCTCACCAATTCCAGCGCCTGCAGTGCAAATAAAAAGTGCGCCTCCGGTAGCATTCCGGAGCTGTCGTGCAATCTTCTTACCAACATTAAAAGTGACTCCTTCGATAACGAAGCTTCCTGCTTTATCGAGTGAAAAATTATCTGGAACCAACAAACTCCCATGAATATCACATAGCTGGTCACATTGTGCAATCGCATAAGCAATCATATCAGGAAATGGATCAGGTGATTGCCCACGACCATAACCCATTGCTTCTTCGACATGTTCCGCTTTAATGTCCAGCTCACTAAATGAGAAAGCAAAGTTTTTTAGTTCTTGTTGCATAAATTTTCGAATTCTTGTTGTAATACTTTCTGATTAATTAATGGTCCAATAATCACCATTTCAGTATGATAATGATTATCAGGAACTGGCTTAATTTCAATGTGCTCAAAACTTGACTGAACTGCCACAGTGCCATCCATTGTATCGACATATCCCTTCATGCGATAGGCAATTAAACTATATTTACGAATAAAACGATCCAGATTTTCTGTCGAGACAGCCTTCGTACTTTTGATAACAGCTGAACCAACATCGGGTCTTCCTGATCCCTCATTCTGGTCAGTTTCAACTAAGGATACCGGAAAATGGAAAGCCGATTCAGAAAAGAAATCAATACTGCAAAAAGAAGTTTCCACAATTTTAGCAAAAGGATTAATAATCAATAATTTTTGACGAATCTCTGGAATTAAATCTGATGATAAATCACACTTATTCAACAAAATTGTATCTGCAACTCGAATCTGCTGAGTATTACGCCCCACCCTTTCAATCGTCTTCTGAAAATTCAGTGCATCGACAACTGTATAAGTATGCGACAACCAAATCAAATTGCGCAAAGCAGAGGATGAAATTATTTGGCTGATAGTGATTGGATCAGAAAGTCCGGAAGCTTCCAAAATAACCAGATCGGGTTGATACTGATGTATAAAATCAGCCAGTGAATGAACAAAACTTCCCAATAAACAGAAACAAAAAACGGAGCCATTATTCATTTCGAGCAACTCAAATGACTTGCCTGTTTGTTTCAGTTCGCGGCTGTCTATATTCAAATCGGCATATTCGTTCTGAATGATCGCAATCTTTTTAGAATCTGCATATCGCCCGATAAATTGTTTGATGAGCGTTGTTTTTCCGCTTCCCAGAAAACCAGTCACCAGATAAAAAGGGATTTTTTTCATATTGATCGTTTACAATTCCTTGGCAACCCGCGCAATCTGAAGGATATGCTCGGGAGTTGTTCCACAGCATCCACCGATTATATTCACGCCTGCATCGATTATTCCCTTTACGTAACTTGCTGTTTGTATTGGAGATTCAGGAAAAACCGTCTTGCCATCATCATAAACTGGCATACCAGCGTTGGCATGAACAAGTACCGGAATCAAAGCATTACAGAGCCTTATTTCCTTCACAATCTGTATCATCCCTTCAATGCCGTTACCACAATTTGCACCAATAATATCGACACCTTCAGGAACCAGTTCCTGCATCATTTCAGTCGGAGAGACGCCCATCATCGAACGGTATTCGCCATCAACTGTCCGTTCAAAAGTCATCGTACAGATCACTTCACGCGTCGTGTTTTCTTTAGCTGCCCTGATCGCCAGACGAGCTTCATCAATATCCGTAAAAGTCTCTATAATAATGGCATCGGCGCCACCTTTTTCCAAAGCAATAACCTGTTCTTTAAATGATTCGTAAATCTCTTCAGGAGTTACTTCGCCCATCATCAGTATTTTCCCGGTTGGACCGACAGAACCTAAAACAAATTTATTGCCGGCAGCTTTTCGCGAAATGGCTGCTGCTGACTCATTTAGCTCAGAACATCTTTCTGCTAAGCCGTAGTGCATTAATTTAAAACTACTTCCTCCGAAACTATTGGTTTCAACCATATCAGCACCGGCATCGATATAGCTTTTGGCGATATCAAAAACTTCGTCAGGATGTTCAATATTCCAGAGTTCAGGACATTGCCCAGGTTTTAAGCCTTTTGCATGCAGAAAAGTTCCCCATGCACCATCGGAAATCAGAATTTTCCCTTGCTTAATGCGATCCGTGATTTTTCCCATTTTAAGATAAATTTTAAACCATCATAATTCTTTCAGCCATTCTGTGATTACATCAACTGATGGCACTTTTCCCTGCGATTTAATGGTGTATTTCTTCAGTATTACTGTCGGAGTTTGTGCAATACCGTATTTTGTAAGCTTTTCCGGATCTGTAACATACTTAACATCAATACGTTTACCCGTCTGTAAAAAGGTAGTGGTGATACGATTTTTCATGATATTGATTTCCTCTTCGTCCTTGCAAAAGACAATAAACTCACCTTTTTTCGCCTGAATCTTCAGCTTTATTTTTTCATTGATCCGCCTTTGGATAGCAGCAATCAGCTCATTTTTAGGTGGTATCTGGCTCACAAACGAGATTTTTCCGTCGATGCAGATCGTAGGTATATTCTTAACCATCAGCGAAGCCATAAAAGTGACGCCGTCCATCTGTTTAATCGCATGTTCACGCCATTCGACAATCCCTTCAAAATGTGGTGCAATTTTCTTCACCGCTTCAACCATGTATTGACAGGGAGCACACGATTCGGAGTCAAGCGTAATAATATCGACAAT
>JAAFHB010000133.1 GCA_010906965.1 Mariniphaga sp.
ACCTTCATGCTCTATACTATATTGAGTGGCGAAACCTCGTATTCGATTTCCAAAAAATTTGGGATGACGGTTGATGAATTAAATACTATAAATCCGGAAACCAAAGATCGATTAAATGCTGGTCAGACCATTAAAATTCCGGCAACTAAAAATGAAGCAAAGCCAATTATTGCAAACGGATCACTAAATGAAGAAAGCAATGACCATCTTTATATCTACCATTCAGTCCGTAAAAAAGAGACCGTTTTTTCGATCGCACAAAGAAGCGGGATTACCTCCGAAGATATCTATCAATATAATCCACAGGCAAGAAATGGCATTAAAGAAGGTGAAGTACTGAAAATACCTAAACCTCAGACATCTGATAATGAATCGAAAGCCAGAATCGATGAAACACAGCAATTAATAAAACATGTAGTCAGACGAAAAGAAACCCTTTTCTCAATTGCCAAACAATACAATATCACCCAGGAAGATATTTTAAGAGCAAATCCAACTGTAAGAGGCGGCTTATCAAAGGGAACAGTTTTAATTATTCCCAGGGCTTCGAATATACCAGCCGTTCAGAAAAAGCAGAAAGAGCCAATACAATTCAGCGAATACCGGATCATCAGCGGTGACAACTATTATCAGCTTGAAAAGCGGTTTGGCACATCAAAAGAGCAACTTGAACTGCTTAACCCGGCATTAAAAGACGGATTCAAATCAGGATTAATTATTAAAATCCCAATCAAGGAAGCCGGCTATGCCGGTAATGAAAAAAATGCTTCTAATCAATCAAATGCTGAAAATAAAAAGGCTGATGATGGTTCGGTTGCCGCACCGAATATTTCCTATTCCAGACAGGATAAGCTTTTCCAGATCGGGATCTTCTTACCATTCTGTCAAAACCTGAATGATTCTGCAAAGATCGTTCAGCGAACAGCCAGTTTTTTGGAGTTCTATTCGGGCGTTTTACTTGCCACAGAGAAGATTACCGAAGCAGGAATGAAGGTAAAGCTTTATACGTACGACACTTATCAGGATAGTAAAGTAGTGGACAGGCTCGTAAAAAAACCTGAGTTTCTGTCGCTTGATCTAATTATTGGACCCGTGTATCCAGAGAATCAAAAAACTGTCGCTGAATTGAGTGCAAAAAACCGTATTCCAATGATTTCACCGCTCTCTTCCGACAGCCGGTTTGTATCAACCACACCTGGTTATTATCAGATTAATCCAGGTAAAAAGCTCCGCCTGACAGGTACTGCCGACTATATTGCCGACAAATTTGCCGGTCAAAACATTGTCGTGCTCAATCATGGTGCAAATTATGGAGATGAGAAGCTGATTATTGACAGGTTGCACCAGAAACTTGGAACAGGAAAGTTACGTCAATACAATGTATGGGACGGAGGCACTACTGGTCTGGAAACACTTCTCAGAACCAATGTTGAAAATATTTTTGTTCTAACTGAAGGAAATGAAGCAAACGTAAGTGTGGCAATGACGCGACTGAACACAATTTCAAAATCAAATAAAATTACAGTAATTGGGCTTCAGGAATATACAAAAATGCAAAGTATTGATATTGAACACCTACACAATATACGTCTTCATTATTTAGCCCCCTATTTTATTGATTACGGAAATACCAAAGTAAATTCATTTATTGAAAAATACCGTGCAGCCTATAACAGCGAGCCAACACAGTACAGTTTTCAGGGATACGATATCGCGTTACATTTCATGGCTTCACTTGCAATGTCAGGTAAGAGTTTCCCCGATACGAATGTTTCACCGGGAGTTGATCTTTTGCAGGCAGACTACAATTTTCAAAAGCCATCCGAATTGGGAGGCTACATGAACCGAACCCTGTTTATTATTGAATATACTGACAATTACGAAGTGAAAACGACTGGAAAAATTCTCGGACCAGTGGTTACCGATAATGGCGAAGGGAATGAAAAAAAGGGTTTGGAACAATAACTGTTAAGGAATCAGTTTTAATCCGCTAAGCGCCGAACTATCGGAAGGACGAATAATAAGTGCCTGCTGAAACAATACTTTTGCTTCAGAAAATTTGCTTCCGTAAAGTTTTGACCAGGCCAGCATAATCACTGATTCATAGTCTAACGGATAGAGATTGACAATTTTCTCGAAGAGCTTTGCAGCTCCATTAAAGTCTTTCCGGTTGTAAATAATCACACCTAACCAATAGTTCGCAACTGTATTTTGAGGATCGATCGTCAATATTTCAATGTACTGTTTCTTTACCTTTTCCCAATTTTCAATCGCGCTGAGTGGTTTTACGCAACCGAAACGTGCCTCGATAGCATATGGCTTTAATGCGATAGACTTTTCGTAATAACTGATCGATTCGGTATATTGCTTAGCGAGGTAATTTAGCCAACCTAAGCGTATATTAATAACGTAGTTGTCCGGATCGTAGTCCGACTTTAGTTCGTTAATTGCAATAGCATAGTTTTTGGCATTTTCAGCTTCGTAACTTTTTTCAAAAATTCGCTGCAATGCATCCTTGGATTGGGAAAACGCATTAAAGCCGATCAAAACAAGTAACACAGTAATCGTATTTTTCCTTATAGTTTCCATATGATTCCTCCTGTAAATGAATATTGCGAGTAATTAAAATTAGTAAGTTCTATTTGTTTTGTTTCATATGTATAATTGCCCAATAAAGTCATGTGTTTCCCAATATACCAGTACATGGTTGCACCAGTCCTGAATGTAGTGGGATCAACTGAATTGTAGATGTATAGTCCATTGTGATCGTTATAGTTTTTTAGATTGCCCAACGTAACATTCCCTTCTGCCCATAAGGCTTTAGACAATCGCGCACCTGCAACTTGAGAAAATATGGTTCGTTGATCACCCTTCCCAACAATTTCGCTGATGGAACTTTTGAAATAAATACTGGATTTTCCGGGTAAAGTAACACCTCCGTGAAGTCCAATTTGCTTGTAGTTACTAAATGCGTCTCTTAATATTGAGCCGTTTATTCCCAAACTGAACCGGTTTATTTTTGTTGTGAGCGCTGCCAAAACCATATTGCCAGGATATTTATACCCGTCAACACTCACATTCAAATAATGATAGGCCACATCCAGCGAAAGATGTGAAGTCAACGACCAGTTCAATAATGCGTAATACTCGGGCTGCTTTGTCAGTGAAGAGTCAATTGTTTGTTGATAATTCGAAACCGACTGATACAAAGTTACCCGGTAACTAAGTTGCGTAGAAAGTCCCGCGCGAAGATAGGTTGGGTTTGAACGAGACAAGACATTGTTCGCTTTATAGTTGAATTCCAGATCAATCGCATTTGCAGGTTTAAATGCTTCTTCCTTCAATCTTTGTTGAAGATCCTTCGGAAGCTTTTCCGCATGAAAACGGGCAAACGCTTCGTTTCCTGTGTTCAATCCGCAATAGTAAAGATAAGCACGCGTGTCAGCATCATATGCATCAAAAATCAGTGCCTTTTCGTATTGAATCTGAGCCGAATAATAATCAGTCTTAACAAAATAAGCATATCCCATTCGTTGGCGAAGTCTTTTGTAATCGATATTCTGCCCGATTGCCTGGTTCCCTGTTTCAATAAGCTGATCCCAATCGCCATTCACATAACATTGATAGGTAATGCTATCTGCAGTTACGAAAGTAATTGGACGTTGCGCTTCTGCGACTATCGGAATTAAAAACAATGCCGCAATTAAGAACTTATACATTTAGCCCTGATTTTAGTTTTGTTTGATTCATACGTAAATTCTTTAATACAATTATCACTTAAAATAATCGTACTATCACTCTCCTTCGTTACGTTGCCAAAAACAGAAACCTGTATTTTTGACTTTAAGATTAACATATCAGTATCTAAAAGGTTGCTCGTGTATTCAGGTTTAATGGAATGCCAAACCCGGATATAGGTGCAGAACGGAGCAATGAAATCGTGCAACCAGATGCTTATCCTTTTATTTCGGATAAGGTTGAGCGGCAATGCATCATTCATTTCGTTATTCTCCGGTTCTCCTAAGAATACCTTGTAGGCAGAAAGATAAAAATAGTAAAGCAACGCTTCTCTCTTGCCGTAGAAAGCGGTAAAATAGAACATAGAGCCATCACTTACATAATAGGCGATTGATTCGGTTTCCTTACAATACAAATACTTGCAGTTATAAGCATCGGTATACGCTTCCCAAAGTTCCTCCTTCTCGATTCCTTTTTCATTCAGATAACTATATTTTAGGGAAGTATTCGGAATTATATCAAAGGCAGTTTTCAGCAACTGATTTGAGGTTACTCCATAAACCAAAGCACCTTCAGGTGGTTTAGAAAATTGATGAAGCTGTCTTTCGGCATTTTTCTTTTTATAATAATATGCGAATGGATAATTAATTGTTTTCGAACCCAATACAGGTGTTATTTGCACCTGAAAATGCAGATGAGGTTCGGGCGACCGACCAGAATTGCCACAATTGGCCAATAAATCACCACGTTTTACAAAATCTCCCTTTGCAACTTTAAACGATCCTTTCTTCAGGTGCGACAATTGCGTATAAAGTCCTGGAAGATGTCGGATAATAATTGTGTTTCCCCAGTTATTGTCAGTGTTTATTTTACCTATTTCATTGTCAATTACATTGTCAATTATTTCTTCAACGATGCCATCAGCAGGTGCCACGACAGGTTTATTGTAACAATAGTAATTTTCGCAGAATAAGCCATTTGACGCGTATGTTTTCGATTCGGCATCATATATCATAAAGTCGAAGGCCTGTCCCCAATCACCTTTATGGGTGTATTTGCCATGATGTCCCTGCGAAACTATCCATTCGCCCCAAAAAGGTAAATACAGCGGGAAGTAAAGAAGGTTCGAAAGCCTGTTTTTGTTGTTATTGTAAGTGTAAAGGTTAATTTCGGGTGAATAATATTGAATTGGTGTCAATACTAATTTTGATGGGTTTATTCTCAGCGTAAGAAAATAGACAAAAAGTATCACCACAAACGAAAATGGAAGTGAGAAAACTGGCAGGTGAATAAACCCAAATAACTTACTCATAAATAATAACACCAGCGATGTGAGTGGGACCAAAAGCACTGTCCATAAATAGGAGTGTTTTGATGGGATAACAAAAAATCCTCCGATCGCAATGGCAACCATGATATAGTTTGCCCCAATATTGTAATAAGTAATGCTGGCAGCTGCAGACCCCGTAAATTTCGCAAAAAAGTAAGCTGAAACAAATCCAATTACCGACAGCGAAAATGCAATTCGCGAACAAATAAGCAAAGCTATGGCAATCAAAAATCCTGCGATCAGATTGTCCTGAAAAAATATTGAACTCATTGACCGTAGGTAGATATCAACCATCTTATGAATCGGAAGAGCATCCATGGTCTGAAAAAAATTGAGCATCGGACTACCGCCAATTGCATACATTTCATTCATCCAATAGATGTTGCGTTGTGTCAGTCCGAGATTTTCGAATTGAGAAGAAGGAAGTACGATGAACCAGAATGTAATAACGAATGGAATGCTTAGAAAAGGTAATGCGTACTTGTAGAGCCATCCTCCCAAAGTAACTGAAAGGATGAGCGTTAACAAAGCGGCAAGCAGCAACAAAGTGAAAAAAACCAATCCCGGATCAAAGAAGGTCCCCATTCCGATTCCAGTCAATAAAGCATTGAAACTATAAACTCCATTTTTCAGTTGGATCTTATCAAACCCCATCGAGTTGGCAATAAGAACGGTAATTAGAACAGCTAATAATCCACTTACTCCGGCAAAAAAATTGAAGAAAGTCACGAGCATTATAATACTCGCTAATAGCTTATTATTGAAAAAGAAAATAATAGAATAACTATTCAGCGTGGCCGGCAGAACAATATTACGAAACAAGTTTATAGTTCGGATAATGGGCATATTATCGGGAATTTGCAGAGACGCATATTATGCGCCCGGGAATTAGAGAATGAAGTAATAATGAATTGTGCACGATATTGAATTTCAAATTAAATAATCATTCTAAAGAATCTCTATTTTAATGTGTTATGCTTTAAATGTTCAGGAACCTGTTCATTCAACTCCAGGTATTCAAGCGTTTCAGCTTTTCGAATTACATGCGTATTATTCTCATTATCAATTAATACAATATTTGGCCTCAAAGTTATAAATTGCATCCATTGTGTCATATTGTAGGCACCCACTTTATGAACAACCAGATGGTTTCCTTTTTCGAGCAAAGGCATCGTTATACTTTCACGTACAACATCGATGTTCATACAAAGCGGACCGTAAAGTACCATCTCTTCGGTTTGCTTGCCAAAGGTTTCAACAGGACTTACCTTATGATCGTACCAAAATGAAGTAAACAAAGTATTTACGCCAAAATCGAGGATCGTTGCTCTGCGTCCATCCGAAAGTCGCTTTGTCGCTATCACAGTTCCCAATAAATATCCGGCATCATCAATCAATGCACGACCCGATTCGAGTATTAACATTGGTAAATCTTCCTGTTTGAATCCATAACCAAGAATGACATCGGTAATTGCATCCGCAAACTGATCAATCGAAGGAACGGTATCCGATCCGGGCAAATAGGCTCCTTTCAGCGTATTCATTGATGGAAATCCACCTCCCATATCGAGGTACTGAAGGACTTTATTGAATCTTTCCTTGATGTTCCAGGTCAACTCGCACATTTTGGTGGCTGCCATCGCATAGGCCGAAGGTGAAAGCATAAACGTCCCGATATGACAATGCAGTCCAACTAATTCCAGATTTTCGGAATTGATGATTCGGGTAATCGCATTCCAAGCCTGGCCGTTTTCGAAATTGAATCCAAAACGATCCCATTTTGGGTAAATTCCGGTGTCCATATTTACGCGGATGGCAACTCTGGGTCTTAGGTTATTTTCTTCGCTTAATCTGATCAGAGAATAGAGCTCATCGTAATGGTCAATATGAATTAATGAATTGTTGCGTGCTGCTGCAATGAGTTGTTCGTCTGTTTTGTCGGGTCCGTTAAAGATGATTTTATTTCCCGGAACCCCATTTCCCAGTGCCTTCTCATATTCAAAACCCGACACAACTTCAGCCCACGAACCTTCCTGATGAAACACCTGGCAAACTGCATTCATATAATTAGTTTTATACGACCAGGCAAACTGCACTTTCGGATAACGGGTTTTGAAGATCCGCATTGCATTTTGATAGTTATGCCGGATTTTTTTTTCCGAGATTACAAACAAAGGCGATCCGTATTGATTGATAAGACTTTTCACGGAAATGCTTTCGATGTGAGTTACAGGTTCAAATCCTGTTCGGGTGCCAAATTTATTCATAAATCCTGTATTCATTTTTTGAATAATCGGCCTTTCATATCTTATTTTTCCCATTATTGGTATTTTTTACTTTTGGTTGTGTTTAAAAAATCGGAAGACCAAGACACCTCAGAATAGCAGCTCATTGTCCTTATCAAATTTGTTCCTGACATCAATATAAAAGCACATCAAAAAAATCAAAATTGATTTAGGGATTTCAAGCAATTGATTGTTCATACCAAAAACAACAATCCTTAATTCCTTATCGTCAAACCTATAACTCATAACTGTCAATTTATTTAAAGTTCCCCTGTTCCTGAGATCTTTTGAAATTCCCGAATGTCTGTGATCAAATCCCATGCATAACGCACAAAGATTTTTCCAACTTCATAGTCAGAGTAGGGTTCCACTTTTTCGCCAAGTGCCATTTTGACCAATGCTGCAGGTTGATTCTGGCCGGCCGCTGCTGTCAAATAGATCCAGGCCGGAAAACGGGGATTGACTTCCATAATATATGGTTTACCATCTGATGATTGCATGATTTCGAGTTCGCATCCGCCGCGCCATTTTGTTATCTTTACAAACTTCCGGGCGAGTTCGATGAGCGATACATCATCAAGAGTAATACCTGCCCAAGCTTTACCCTTATCTGTGATATAGAGTTTTCGCATCGGAATCACGCTGATTGCATTCCCTTCGCCGTCACCTAATGCTGCAACATTTATTTCCGTACCTGAAATAAACTCCTGAACGATAATAGGCAAGCCCCATTTCGCCTGGATCTTATAGAAAGCCCTTTGCGCCTGTTCAAGCGTATTTGCAACAATTGCATCGTAAAATTTCCCTTTCACAACCATTGGATATCCAAGCGATTCAGCGGCTTCGGTGAGATCTTTTACCTGATGTATTATCTTGTCCCTTGGGATTGTCAGTCCATGTTTCTTGCCAAATTCATATAGTTTTAATTTATCACGTGCTTCAAATTGAGCTAATTCAGGCAAGAAAGTGCTAATACCTGCTTCGTTGAGTTTGTCTCTTAATTTGATAAAATTGAAAAGTTCTGCATCGAAATTGGGGATGATTAAATCAATATGTTCGATTTCGTGAATGTGCATCAACCGTCCCATTAAAGTATCGGTACCTGATGATGGATACGGTATCTGATAGGTCTTATCAACAATATCATGCATATACAAGCCGGGTTCGAGCGACTCGTAGGAGAGACCTATGATACGCACCTCAAAATCGGGACATTCGCGTATGGCACGTATCACCGCAACACCGGGTCCCGGACTATCAATCGCATTCAATGCAGTGACGGCGATCACAATTTTTTTGATTCCCGCTTGTTCGATATTCATTAACTGCTTCTCCATCGGATTATTCTAAGATTGTGTAATCCTTCAGTTGAGACAGGTAATCATCAAGATCCTTTTCGAACTGGTTTTGATCAACATCATATTTTGCGCAAATAGACTCAATAATTATTTTCTGTGGTTTCTCATCTTTTAACAATGCAATAATCTCAGTCCCTATTTCGTTTGTTGAAAATGAATCACCTGTACCAGGATTAAATATAAATCCCTCTTCGCTTGTGGCTATGTTTTTTTTAAGTCTCATTGTCGCTATTTAGAAAATCAATTAAATCGCTGGATTGGCAAGGTTACTACTTAATCCTCTCTAATTCATTGTAAAGATAAAATTAGCAACATACGATTACTAATGAAATCAACGGAATGCCTTTATAGATAAGTAGAAAGGCTTTATTCTTCAATAAACAATTAGAAATTCAAGTCTGCGGATTGTTTTTGGAATCAGCGGGAACGAAAAATTTCATCCCAACAATAGAGGAATCTTTCTGATACTAATTTAAATCAAGAATTTTTTATCTATAAATGCCTGAAAAACTTCCCTGTACTGATCTCCAACCGGGATGTAGATATTATGATCGAAGACAATTCTGTTTCGCTCAATCATCTTCACCTTGTCGAGATTGACAATAAATGAGCGGTGAACGCGCATAAATTTATCCTTCGGTAGTTGTTCTTCGATAACTTTCAATCGGATAAGTGTTGTGATCGGTTCATCGTTCGTAAGATGAATCTGAATGTACTCATTAGAGCTTTCGATGTATTTAATCTCAGATAATAGGATGCGTATCAGTTTGTATTCCGATTTTACAAAGATGCAATCCGATGTGGTTTGAATGGTCTCGGCAGATTTGTGATTTAACTCAAACCATGTCTTAGCTTTGTTTGCTGCCTTCAAAAAAACAGCATAGCTGATTGGTTTCAGAATATAATCGATCGCGTCTACCTGAAAACCTTCCATTGCATATTCGCTGTAAGCGGTCGTAAAAATAACTTGTGGCTTTTTTGTCAGCGACTTCACGAAATCCATCCCGTTCAGATCGGGCATGTCGATATCCACAAACATAAGATCTACTTCATTTTCATTATTAGCAAGATATTTCAATGCTTCAAAAGCACTCAGACAGAGTGCAACAGATTCTAAAAACGGAGTTTTTTCGATGTACGCACCTATTTGCTGCAAAGCAAGAGGCTCATCGTCAATGGATATGCACTTTATTTTCATAAATAGGGATGGTTAATTGCACCTCAAATTCATTATCGTTCTCATTAATATTCAGAAGGTAATCATTTCCGAAGAGTAGCTTAAGACTCTGCTTAATGTTGGTTAAACCAATACCTGAATAGCTTTTATCCAGGTTTTCCTTGTTGCTGTGTTTGCTATTTTTGATCGTACAGCTCAGCCGGTTATCGATTTGCTGCAATTTGAATGAAACAAACGATTCAGTTTGATAACTTACGCCATGTTTAAAAGCATTTTCGAGAAATGAAAGAAAAAGCATGGGTGGTATTTGAATATCAAGTATGCTTTTAGGAACATCTAAAGTGACTGCCACTTTTTTCGGGAATCGCAATTGCATTAATGAGATATAGCTCTCAATAAACTTAATCTCCTTTTTTAATGTGGTTTGTCCCTGGGCGGTATCATAAAGTAAATACCGCATCATGGTCGATAACTCAATAATCGTGTTTTTGGCATCTTCAGCATTGATATCAATCAATGCATGAATGTTATTGAGCGTATTCATAAAAAAATGCGGGCTAACCTGGTGCCTTAAAAAAGCCAGCTCGGTTTTGAGTTGTTCTTTCTCCAGATCTTTTCGTCTGCTTTCTTCATTGAGCCATTGAGCCACCATTTTAAATGAAGTGCCAGCTCCAATTACAAGCAACGAAATGATCAGTTCGTCCATTATAATCATGAAAATTGATTTGTGCTCCTGCGGGATAACAGGCCTGTATCCCATAGGAGCAGGCATTCCTGACCCTAATTCCATTGGCGGCATACCTGGTCCTAGATCCATTGGTGGCATACCCATTGGCTGAGAAGGAGCAAGAATCAATCCTAATGATATGTTCAACCCGATCATAAGGATTGTAGCAAATAAAGCCAGGGTTATATATACAGTGTATTTCTTTTGAAATAAAAACTTAGGAACTAAAACAAAGGTATTGACTAAGAAGATGACCAGATACAAAAACATCCGAATCCATTCTCCTCTCACTTTTTCCCAATTCACAGCATTATTAAGCCTTTGATTGAAAAAAGGTACAGAAAATATTGCCATCCAGATCACGACAAATACAATCAACTCTACAATCCTAACATTAATAGTCTTACTTCCAATATACTTCATGTGAAGCTTAATTGTTAACAGAGGTAAAAGTAGTCAAATAGGATAAAATTAAAGTTAGAGAAAGATGTTATCTTCCTCTAACTTTAATTTTATTCGTTATGAATAGTAAAACAGCTTAAAATTTACTTTATTACACACCCTGAGCTCATATATTCTAATTATTAAAAACTGAATAATAAGGTGTTAATCTATTATTTATTTGTGTAAACATCCCAGGCAATCCAGTCAATAATGCTTGTGGCAAAATAAACCTGACGCATTGATGCAAACAATGAACGAATGTCAGTACTGACGGTTCCGGCTAGTTCGGTGAATGTTGAAACTGTACCGTCATCGAAGGTAATTTTCAATTCACGCTTTTTATTGGTAATACACTTATCGGTCGTATCGGTTGAATTATCAATAAGTTCAACCTTCGATTTCAATTGCAAAACACCACTTACATATACTTTCGCACTATCGAGGCTAGATTGTCCTTTGACCAAATTTCTTGTGATCAGCACGTTACCAATGGCTAGAGAAAAAGCCGTTTCTCGATGTCTCATGTCTACACTATTCTTAATAGCTGTATATTTTTCTTCATAAAGAGTTTTTGCACCATCTGAAATAGAATACACAGAAACAGCAGTATCACCAGAGGTATATTTACATTTCGTTATATAACCATTTGGAAATACAAATTCAGAGGCAAAGTTGTAACCTTTTGCTTTACTGCTTGATGATTTAATTTTCAAGACTCCGGCATCCACATCCTTAATTTTAATTGAAGACGCCATTTTGTAATCGTAGCTGACAAACCAATTGAAATTATACTGATACTCGGATAACGTGACCACATAATTATTGGTCAATAACGTGTCACTTGCGGTGTAATGCAATAGCGACTTTGATGCTTTTACTTTTTCTTCGGGCAACCGAACAATCATCTGAGAATTCTCGGCTGTTTTGGAAAAGAAACGCAACATTGAATTATGTCCATGTATTACCGTATTCGCCTTGTAATCATACACCCCCGCGATGTCGGATAAAAGGATACTGTGTGTTATTGTATCTAAAGGAGATAAAACGCCACTCTTTGTTGTTAAATCGGTTGGTCCTGTCAAAACCTGGTAACCCGCAGAAGTAGAGATTGTATTCATAGCGGTTGTCAATTCCTGGACACCACTGTTTAGAGAGGTTTTTAATGATACCGTATTCGAGGAGGTGTTCAAACCATCTTTGTTACTGCAGTTCCACGATAGAAGTCCAACCAGTAAAACTGCCAAATACAAACTTTTTGCTTTCATAACCTGACTTTTTAAATAATTAATAATTCTGTTTCTTTCAAATACTCCAGTTTAATGAACCCGGAACTGATTTGATTTCAAGTTACGAATGTAATTACGGGTTAAGCTCCTAACAAGCGAAATCAGTGAAACGGTTTGTTTGATCAGTGGAAAGTTTGCCTTCTCGCATCAATACGAATAAAAAAAGGCGAAGGATCTCTCCACCGCCTTTCAAATATTTAATGATCTAAAGATTAAATAAACTCCGTCATCGACTTCTGAATCAGTCCAATCGCTTCACGCATTTGCGCTTCTGTAATAATCAGCGGCGGTGTAAAACGTATTGTATGCTCATGCGTTGGTTTAGCCAAAATGCCATTTTCTTTCATTAACAGACACAAATCCCAGGCTTTCTTTCCATCATATGTCTTGATCTGTATAGCATTAAGCAATCCTTTTCCGCGAACTTCTTCAATAAACGGCGACTTAAACGCCTTCATCTCGTCACGGAATATCTTGCCAATCTTTGTTGCATTTTCGGCCAGTTTTTCATCAAGCAGAACCTGAATGGCAGCCATTGAAACTTTCGCTGCAAGCGGGTTACCACCATAAGTAGAACCATGTTCACCCGGTTTAATGGTAAGCATAATTTCATCATCAGCCAGCACACACGATACAGGGAGCATTCCGCCCGAAATAGCCTTCCCGAGTACAAGTATATCAGGACGAACATCTTCATGATCACAGGCAAACATTTTTCCCGTACGACAAAGACCTGTCTGTACCTCGTCTGCCACAAAAAGGACATTGTATTTTTTACATAGCTCAGATGCTTTTTTCAAATAGCCATCACCCGGAACATAAACTCCGGCCTCCGCCTGGATCGGTTCGACCAAAAATCCGGCAGTATTTGGATGTTTCAATTCCCGCTCCAGTGCTTCGATATCATTATATGGAATATTGACAAATCCAGGCGTGAAAGGGCCGTAATCGCTGTATGATTCGGGATCGGACGACATCGAAACGATAGTAATTGTCCTGCCGTGGAAATTTCCGTCGCAGACAACGATTCGTGCTTCATTTTTAGGAATCCCCTTTACCTTATAACCCCATTTACGTATCAGTTTAAGAGCCGTTTCGTCGGCCTCGGCTCCTGAATTCATTGGCAAAACCTTATCATATCCAAATTGCTTTGTGATAAACTCTTCCCATTCTCCTAAAACATTGTTATAGAATGCCCTTGAGGTAAGTGCCAGCTTTGCAGCCTGATCAGTAAGTGCCTTTACAATCTTCGGGTGACAGTGCCCTTGATTAACAGCTGAGTAAGCTGCCAAAAAATCGAAGTAACGTTTTCCCTCAACATCCCAGACAAAAACACCTTCGCCACGCTCCAACACGACAGGAAGTGGGTGGTAATTATGTGCTCCATAGCGGTTTTCCTTCTCAATATAATCCTTCGTCTGCATAATATCTGTATATTAACTGGTTAATTTAAAATTCTAATTTGAAGGTGGAAATCTATTTATTTTAATGGATTCCAACAATGATAAATGCCGGAATTTAAATTTTATCCGTTTTCTCTTTTCTGTCTGTTCCCTTCTGCCTTGCATTCCAGCCGCAAGCAACCATTTGCTTTTTTCCTCCTTAGAACCGTATCCCAAGTTTCAAATTAATCCGTCGCCCGGTCAGATAATTTGGTACCGCATGCATCTGATTTTTAATGTCTGATATCCAGAAATAGGAAATTGTATTGTTGATATCGAAAAGGTTGTATAACTCAAAGCCAACCCAGGCATCCTTAATTCCGAACTTTCTTTCTTTTCGAAGACTACTCTTATCATTATTAATCAGCGACTTGGAAAAACCTACATCAACCCGGCGGTAGGGTGGCATTCGGAAAGTATCCATAAAACGTTCGCCTTGCGGCGGACCAAATGGTAAACGACTCCCATAAAATAGCGTCATGCTCATTTTTACGGAAGGATAACCGGGGAAATAATCCTGGAAAAAGAGGCTGAAATTAACGCGTTGGTCGGTTGGACGCGGAATAGATCCCGGATAAATTGTTTCGGTACCGGTTCCGTCGGCTTTCTCTTGCAAATAGAAATCGTCAATGATATCCTCTTCCGTTTTCATCAGCGAAAGGCTTGCCCACGATTGTGCTCCAGGAACGAATTCACCATTAATTTTAAAATCGATACCAGTAGCATAACCAATCGCTTGCTGATCTGGAATATAACGAATATTCAAATTGTCAACCTGATAGGGGATCAAATTGCTGAGCGCCTTATACCATACTTCAGTAGTAAATCTGAACGGACGGTCAAAAGCTGAGAAAATCCGGTCGTAACCCA
>JAAFHB010000509.1 GCA_010906965.1 Mariniphaga sp.
GCATCCGGCTTTAATAAACCATCGGGGGACAGCATCTGAATAACCCCGTTCCTGTCAGTATAGACTTTCTTTATATTCGTCGCTTCATCAGTCACATAGAATTTGATACTGTAATCCTGCGGGAATTTGGTATCTTTGAAAACAGGCCGCTGGGCTTTTATATTGTCTGCCAATGCAATAGTTATTAAGGAATAGCAAACAACAGAGATCAGTGAGATTTTATTTTTTATCATGATTTAAAAGAGATAAAACAGTTGATCATTAGAAATAATTCAGAAGTATTTTTCCCTAAAGTAGTTCAAAAAAAGGGTACTGTCGGATCAATCAACAGCACCCTCTTCACCATTATAGTTGTATTTATAAAACCTACTTTAATAACCACATTTTAGAAAATTCATCGTCAACGGCAGGAAGCAAAGTTGCAACGCCTATATTATAGGCGGTTACATTTTGTCCAAGTTCATTCCCCGGATAACGATAACGATTTGGGAAAGTATAAGTGCTCAATAAACCATTGGAGAAAATATTTGGCAGCCTCGTTCTGCGAAGATCAAGATATGCTTCAGCTGCAACTGAGAAGAGTGAAATCCATTTCTGTTCGGCTATTTTAGCAAGCTTTCCCGGAGAATCACCTGGCAAGGCAATACTTGACTGTGCCAGATAAGTTGTAATTGCGGCATCGCTTATACCCCAACGTTTCATCGAAAAGGTGATACCTGCCCTGTAATAGGTGTCAGCATTTCCGGTAATATATCCTTTCACAGCTGCTTCAGCAAGGACAAACTGAACTTCATCCTTGTTCATAATCTGAGCCTTAAGCAATGCGTGTGTATTTTGTTGAAATAATTTGGAGAACTTCGAAACCTTGAAGTTTCCATTAGTGCCACCAGCAGCCGTATTGTAATGGCCATTCCCATTTTTGAAATCACCAAACATACCCGCAATAAAACCTGCATATACTTTATCCTTGTCCAGAATATTCGAAACCTGGGCTGCAATTTCTGGTTTGGTAACATCTACATATTCCCAGGTGGAAGAGTAGGTATATCCATTCGGATCGGTTGTTGCAAACGAAACACCGTCCTTTGCAGCATCACTGGTCCAGGGGTTTTCAATGGGCGCAAACCAAACCGGAACACGCGGATCATTTAACGAGAGCATCTTATCAACCAAGGTCTTGCTTGGTCTTCTCCTTTCGAATTCTCCACCATTTCCCCAGTTGTTTGAACCGCCTACCCATGAGTTAACCGTATTTGTTCCAACATAAGCGATGGATGCATCTTTATCTGTAGCAGCGGATAATAACGGCAAAGCAGCTGTAGCAGCTATCCTCGCACCGGCATCGGCATATTTAGCAGAAGCACGCATCAGCAAACGCAATTTCAAT